>NZ_JBPXMB010000020.1:0-225206 GCF_051918945.1 Streptosporangium sp. LJ11 | reverse complement strand
GCTTCATGCACTGGCTTTTAACACACTGTTGAGTTCTCAAGAAACGGACGCGTACACCATCACCCTGACCCGACCAAGTGGTCCGGCAGAACTCCGGGGCGTTCCATTTCGTATTTAAAACGTACAGGCCTGTCAAGATTGTGTCAAATTGCTAGCCATCAGCCGTTTGTCACAAAACCTGCAAACTTGCTAGGATTTCCACCGCCTCGCTTCCGAGGCGGCTCCCTGAACCTACCGTGTCATCCAGGCCACAGCGAATCAACCGATTTTCCGGTGATCTACGCGGAGTCCGAACGCTCAGGTTCGTTTCAGGTGGAGTGGCCCTGGGCCCGTCCGCCGATCGGCGTCCGGCTCGCTCCGGGGCATTGGAAAGATTATGCGCCTCTCGGGGCATCGTCAAATCAGCCACGCTTGGCAAAACCGCAGGTCAGAGCAGTTCCTTAAGGAAACCAGGAACGTTCGCTACCGGAATGTTACGTGGTGGGACGGTTGACGCCCCGGCCTGAGCCGGGGCGTCCAGCCGCCCGGGAGCATCCAGCTGACCTGCCGGAAGAGCCGGAAAAACCGGAAGAACAGCCCCTCGCGGAAGACCCGAACGACACCGGGAACCACCAGGGACCAGGAAACACCGGGAACAGAGCAACAGGCGGGGGAAGGATCAGGGAGCGATGATCTCGACACCGCCGACGGAACGCTTGCCACGGCGCAGCACCAGGAAGCGTCCGTGAAGCAGATCATCGGCAGCCGGCACATACGCCTCGTCGGTGACCTTGACGTTGTTGAGGTAGGCGCCGCCCTCCTTCACCGCGCGGCGCGCCTCCGACTTCGACTTCACCAGGCCACTCTCGGCGAGCAGGTCGACGAAGGACGCCCCCAGAGCGGGCACCTCCGCACGCGGCACCTCGGCGAGGGCCTCTCCCAACGTGCGCGCGGGCAGCTCCTCCAGGGACCCCTGGCCGAACAGGGCCGCCGAAGCGGCGATCACCGCGGCGCACTCGTCGGCGCCGTGCAGCAGCGTGGTGAACTCCTCGGCGAGCGCCCGCTGCGCCTCGCGCCCGGCGGGCCGCTCGGCGGCCGCCTTCTCCAGCCCCTCGATCTCCTCACGAGACCGAAAGCTGTAGATCTTGAGGAACTTCACCACGTCACGGTCGTCCGCGTTCAGCCAGAACTGGTAGAACGCGTACGGGGAGGTCATCTCCGGGTTGAGCCAGACCGCGCCGCCGGCCGTCTTGCCGAACTTGGTCCCGTCGGCCTTGGTGATCAGCGGCACGGTGAGGGCGTGCACGTGACCGCCCGTCACCCGGCGGATGAGATCGGTTCCCGCGGTGATGTTGCCCCACTGGTCGCTGCCGCCGATCTGGAGCGTGCAACCGTGGCGCCTGTTCAGCTCCAAGTAGTCGTTGGCCTGCAGGATCTGGTAGCTGAACTCGGTGTAGCTGAGCCCCTCGCCGCCCAGCCTGGCCGAGACCGACTCGCGGGCGAGCATGCGGTTGACCGGGAAGTGCTTGCCGACGTCGCGCAGGAAGTCGATCGCGGACATGCCCTCCGTCCAGTCGAGGTTGCTGACGAGGATCCCGGTCTTCTCGTCCGAGAAGTCGAGGAACTTCTCCACCTGGACGCGGATCCGCGCCACCCATTCGGCCACGACGTCGGAGGAGTTGAGCGAGCGCTCGGTACTCCGGCCGCTGGGATCGCCGATCAGACCCGTCGCGCCGCCCACCAGGCCGATGGCCCGGTGACCCGCCCGCTGGAGGCGGGTGAGGGTCAGCAACGGGACCAGGTTGCCGACGTGCAGGGAGGGGGCGGTCGGGTCGAAGCCGCAATAGACCGTGATCGGACCCTCGGCCATCGCCGCGCGCAGAGCGTCGATGTCGGTGGACTGCGCGATCAGGCCGCGCCAGGCGAGGTCATCCAGAATGTCGGTCACGATCCTTGCTTTCCAATGCTCGAAGGGACATTTAGCGCTCTCGTACACCCTGCCCGATCACGGCACCGTCGCGCCACTCGAAACCCTTCTCGCGCGCAAGGACGGACGAGGAAGAGGCGAGGAGAGCGCACGCGACCTACCGGCGGCGCGGGACGTGCGGGCGGTGCGGGGAGACCGTGGGCTCACCCTCGATCCAGAAACGCCAGGGCGTCTCCTTACCCGACGAGACCCCGGTGCGCGGCCCCGACAGGATGGACGACACCTTGGCCGGCTCGCCCTCGAGCACGGAGAGTGATCCGGGGCCGCAGGCGTCGAGCCCGTTGTGCTCGCGGGTGAGGCCGAGCGCCACCGCCAGCCGGGCCGGCCCTCTGGCGAGATCGGCTTCCCTGACGGGACGGGCGCTTCCCGCGCTCCGGCGGGCCAGGGCGGTCTCGGCACCGGAGACCACCTCTCCGGCCCGCAGCAGCACCCCGGAGCCGACGCCCTCGGGAAGGCAGGTGAGGTTGGCGCAGAAATGCATACCGTACGTGAAGTAGACGTACAGGTGGCCCGGCGGGCCGAACATCACCGCGTTGCGCGGCGTCCGGCCCCGGTAGGTGTGCGACGCGGGGTCCTCGCCCGGCACCCCGTACGCCTCGACCTCCGTGATCCGCAACATGACCGGCCCGTGCACGAGCATCCGTCCCAGCAGGTCGGGGGCGACCTCGTGGGCGGACCGGTCGAAGAAGTCGCGTGCCAGGGGCGTGGACGCGGCGGGCGGTCGCCCGCCGTTCTCGTCAGCGGCCATCGCCCAGGCCCCCGGCGACCAGGCGAAAGTCGCCCGAGTCAGGGACGACCCGGCCAGCGTCACCCGGCACCTCGGCGGCCTCGAGACGGCCGTCGCCGGACATCAGCTTCCGCTCGCCCAGGCGGCCTGGGCGTCGACGATCTCACGCAGCGCGATGAGCTGGTCACGGACCCGGTCGGGTGCCGTGCCGCCGTGCGCCTTGCGGGCGGCCAGCGCGCCGGGCACCGAGAGGACCTCGCGGGAGTCGGGCGTGAAGTGCGGTGAGACCTTTGCCAGCTCCTCGTCGGTGAGCTCACCGAAGTCCTTGTCGTTGACCTGGCACCAGACGACCAGGTGCCCGACCGCCTCGTGGGCCTCGCGGAAGGCGACACCCCGGCGGACCAGCAGCTCGGCCAGGTCGGTGGCGAGGGCGAACCCGTCGGGGGCCGAGGCCTCCAGTTTCGCGGTGTTGACGCGCATGGTCGCGACCAGCCCGGCCATGGCGGGAAGGACGAGCAGCAGGCTGTCGACGGAGTCGAACACCGGCTCCTTGTCCTCCTGCAGGTCGCGGTTGTAGGTCAGCGGCAGGCCCTTGAGCGTCGTCAGCAGCGCCATGAGGTTGCCGATGAGACGGCCGCTCTTGCCCCGGGCGAGCTCGGCCACGTCGGGGTTCTTCTTCTGCGGCATGATCGACGAGCCGGTGGAGTAGGCGTCGTCCATCTCGATCCAGCGGAACTCCTGCGAGGCCCACAGGACGATCTCCTCGCCCAGCCTCGACAGGTGCACGCCGATCATCGCCGCGTCGAACAGGAACTCGGCGGCGAAGTCGCGGTCGGCGACGGCGTCCATCGAGTTGGGGGCGGCGGAGTCGAAGCCGAGCTCCCTGGCCACGGCCTGCGGGTCGAGCGGCAGGGAGGATCCGGCCAGCGCCCCGGCGCCCAGCGGGGAGACGGCCGCGCGCCTGTCCCAGTCGCGCAGGCGGTCGATGTCGCGGGCGAAGGCGTGCACGTGCGCCAGGAGCTGGTGACCGAAGGAGACCGGCTGGGCGTGCTGCAGGTGGGTCATGCCGGGGGCCGCCGTCTCGGCGTGCTCCTCGGCCTGGCTCATCAGCGCGGTCTCCAGCTCCACCAGCCGGGACACGATGTGCCTGACATGGTCGCGCAGGTAGAGCCGCAGATCGGTGGCGACCTGGTCGTTGCGGCTGCGACCGGCTCGGAGCTTGCCGCCGAGCGTGCCGAGGCGTTCCAGCAGGCCGCGCTCCAGCGCGGTGTGGACGTCCTCGTCGGCGACGGTCGGCCGGAACTCGCCCGCCTTGCAGGCGCGCTCCAGGTCGTCCAGGGCGCCGATCATGCGCGCCAGCTCGTCGTCGCTCAGCAGGTTCGCGCGGTGCAGCACCCTGGCGTGCGCGCGCGAGGCCAGCAGGTCGTACGGCACCAGCCGCCAGTCGAAGTGGACGCTCACCGAGAGCCTGGTCAGCGCGTCGGCCGGACCTCCCTCGAACCGGCCGCCCCACAGCCGCATGGGCTTTCCACCATCAGTCACCGTTGTTCTCCTCCCCATTCAATCCGCGACCTTAGCCCAATGAGCCCAGCCGGGCGTCCCGGGCGGAGGCAATCTTGGAGGGCAGGCTCCACAGCTCGACGAACCCCTTGGCCAGGGACTGGTCGAAGGTGTCGCCGGTGTCGTAGGTGGCGAGGTTGAAGTCGTACAGCGACGCCTCGGAGCGGCGCCCGGTGACGGTGGCCCGGCCACCGTGCAGGGTCATCCGGATCTCGCCGGTGACGTGCTCCTGGGCCTCGGCGATGAAGGTGTCGAGGGCCTTCTTCAGCGGGGAGAACCAGAGGCCGTCGTAGACGAGCTCGCCCCAGCGCTGGTCCACCGACCGCTTGAAACGGGCGAGGTCGCGCTCGACGGTGACGTTCTCCAGCTCCATGTGGGCGGTGATCAGCGCGATGGCGCCGGGCGCCTCGTAGACCTCACGGGACTTGATGCCGACGAGCCGGTCCTCGACCATGTCGAGGCGGCCGACGCCCTGGGCGCCCGCGCGGCGGTTGAGCTCCTCGATGATCTGGAACGGGGTGAGGTGCCGTCCGTCCAGCGCGACGGGCACGCCCTTGACGAAGCTGACGATGACCTCGTCCGCGTCGCGCGGCTGCGCCGGGTCGGCGGTGTAGGCGTAGACGTCCTCGATCGGGCCGTTCCAGATGTCCTCGAGGAAGCCGGTCTCGACGGCCCTGCCCCAGATGTTCTGGTCGATGGAGTACGGGTTCTTCTTGGTCGTCTCGATCGGCAGGCTCTTCTCCTCGGCGTAGGCGATCGCCTTGTCCCGGGTCCACGCGTAGTCGCGGGCGGGGGCGATGACCTTGAGCTCGGGGTGGAGGGCGGCCAGACCGGCCTCGAACCGGACCTGGTCGTTGCCCTTGCCGGTGCAGCCGTGCGAGACGTGGGTGCCGCCGAACTCCTTGGCCGCCGCGGCCAGGTGCTTGACGATCAGCGGCCGCGACAGGGCGGAGACCAGCGGGTAGCGGTCCATGTAGAGGGCGTTGGCCTGCAGTGCGGGCACGCAGAAGTCGGTGGCGAACTCCTCGCGGGCGTCCACGACGACGGACTCCACGGCGCCGCAGTCGATGGCGCGCTTGCGGATGGCCTCCATGTCCTCGCCGCCCTGGCCGACGTCGACGGCGACCGCGATGACCTCGGCGCCGGTTTTCTCGGCGAGGAAGGGAATGGCGACGGAGGTGTCCAGTCCTCCGGAGAACGCGAGTACGACCCGATCGGTCATGATGGATATCTCCAAGATCTTTATTGGTCACAGGTGTCGGATGCTGCCGGTCATAGCCTGCCTGAGCAGGCTAAATACGTCGGTCGGCGTGCCGGAGCAGTCCCTCTGCGACCGCCGCCCCGCCCAGCGGGTCGCGGCTGATGACGAGAATCGTGTCGTCTCCCGCGACCGTGCCGAGGATGGACTCCCAGTCGGCGTGGTCGATGGCGGAGGCGAGGAACTGCGCGGCGCCCGGCGGCGTGCGGACGATGACCAGGTTGGCGGAGGCCTCGGCGGAGACGAGGAGCTCCTCCGCGAGCCTGCCGAGCCTGGCGGCCGGGGACTCGCCGGTACCGAGCCTGGCGAGCCTTATCCGGCCGCCGCCCTCCCCCGGCAGGGCGTAGACCAGGGAGCCGTCCTCGGCGCGCAGCTTGAGCGCGCCGAGCTCGTCCAGGTCGCGGGAGAGGGTGGCCTGGGTGACCTCGACACCGCTCTCCAGCAGGAGTTTGGCCAGCTCGGGCTGGGACCGGACCGGCTGCCGCTGCAGGAGGTCGGTGATCCGTGCCTGGCGGGCGACCTTGGTCATCGGGATCGTCATGTGGATCGCCCGACTCCGGACGCGTCGCCGCCCGCGGAGCCGTCCGCGGAACCGCCGTCCGAGGAGCCGTCACCCGGGGAACCGGCCTGGCCCGCCACCGCGACCAGCCAGTACAGCAGGGCCTTCTGGGCGTGCAGCCGGTTCTCCGCCTGGTCCCACACCAGGCTCCGCGGGCCGTCGAGGACCTCGGCGGAGATCTCCAGGTCGCGGTAGGCGGGCAGGCAGTGCAGGACGACGGCGTTGGGGGCCGCCAAGCTCACCAGCGCGGCGTTGACCTGGTACGGCATGAGGTCGGCGATCCGCTGCTCCTTGCCCTCCTGCCCCATGGAGACCCAGGTGTCGGTGGCGAGCACGTCCGCGCCCGCGGCGGCCTCGGCCGGGTCGGCGAGGACCGCGACCGAACCGCCGGTCTGCGCGGCGACCTCGCCGGCCCGCCGGAGGATCTCCGGGTCGGGCAGGTATCCGGCGGGGGCCGCGACCCGCACGTGCATGCCGGCGACGGCCCCGCCGAGCAGGTAGGAGTGGGCCATGTTGTTGGCCCCGTCGCCGAAGTAGGCCAGCGTGATCCCGGCGGTCCTGCCGAAGTGCTCCCTGACGGTCTGCAGGTCGGCGAGGATCTGGCAGGGGTGGAACTCGTCGGTGAGGGCGTTGACCACCGGCACCGAGGACGCCGAGGCCATGGCCTCGATCCGCTCCTGGCCCGAGGTGCGCCACACGATGGCGCCCACCTGGCGTTCCAGGACCCGGGCGGTGTCCTCGATCGACTCGCCCCGGCCCATCTGGGAGGATCCGGCGTCGAGGATCAGCGGAAGGCCGCCGAGCTCGCCGATGCCGACCGCGAAGGAGACGCGGGTGCGGGTGGAGTGCTTGTCGAAGAGGACGGCGACGGTCTGCGGTCCCTCGAAGGGACGGTAGCCGTAGCGGTCCTTCTTCATGGCCTCGGCCAGGTCGAGCACCTGGGCCTGCTCGGCGGGCGAGAGGTCGTCGTCCTTCAGGAAGTGCCTGACGGGCGCCTGTCCGGCGAGGTTACTGGGCATCTGCGGCCTCGTCGAGAATGGCGGGAAGCGCGGCCACGAAGGCCGCGACCTGGGCGGAGGTGATCACCAGCGGGGGCGCGAGCCGTACCGCGTCGGGCTGGAGTGCGTTGACCAGGAAACCCGCGCGCTGGGCGGCCGCCTGGACCTGGGCGGAGCGGCCGGCGGTCAGCACGACGGCCCGCCACAGGCCACGGCCGCGGACGCCGGCGAGCAGCGGGTGGTCGATCGCGGCGACGCCCTCGGCGAGTTCGGTGCCGACGGTGCGGACGTGCTCCAGCAGGCCGTCCCCGTCGATGGTGTCGAGCACGGCGAGCGCGGCGGCGGCCGAGACGGGGTTCCCGCCGAAGGTGGACCCGTGGTCGCCCTGGGCGAAGACGGTGGCCGCCTCGCCGAAGCCGACGCAGGCGCCGATCGGCATGCCGCCGCCGAGGCCCTTGGCCAGGGTGAGCACGTCGGGCAGGACGCCCTCGTGCTGGTGGGCGAACCAGTGCCCGGTGCGGCCGATCGCCGACTGGATCTCGTCGGCGACCAGCAACGCGCCGGTGGCGTCGCAGATCTCCCTGGCGGCCGTGAAGTAGCCCTCGGGCGGGGGCACGACCCCCGCCTCGCCCTGGGTGGGTTCGAGGAAGACCGCGGCGCACTCGGCGGTGACCGCGTTCTTGAGCGCGTCGGCGTCACCGTACGGGACGAAGCGGACGTCGATCGGGAACGGCCCGAACTGGTCGCGGATGGAGCGCTTACCGGTCAGCGCGAGCGCGCCGAGGGTACGGCCGTGGAAGGCGTTCTCCGCGGCCACGAAGTAGGTGCGGCCGTTCGCCTTGCCGTACTTGAGGGAGAGCTTCAGCGCCGCCTCGTTGGCCTCGGTCCCGGAGTTGGTGAGGAACACCTTGGCCGGGGCGCCGAGGAGGCCGAGCAGGCGCTCGGCGAGCAGCACCTCGGGCTCGTGCAGGAAGAGGTTGCTGGTGTGGGCGAGCGTGGCGACCTGCCGGGAGACGGCCTCGACCAGCGCGGGGTGGGCGTGGCCGAGCGAGCTGACCGCGATGCCGCCGATCAGGTCGAGATACTCGTGGCCGTCGACGTCCCAGACCCTCGCGCCCTCGCCTCGGGCCAGCGCCACCGGGGGCACGCCGTAGTTGGGCATGAAGGCGGCCTCGAAGCGCCTGGCGAGCGCCTCTCCTGCGGGTCTTTCCTGCGGGCTCACTGGTCGTTCCCCTTCAGCTGGGCGGAGGCCGCGGGCCGCCGCCTGACCGGCTCCGGCACGGCCGCCGCCTCGGAGGCGTCCGGCAGCACCATGGTTCCTATGCCCTCGTCGGTGAAGATCTCCAGCAGCACCGAGTGGGGCACCCTGCCGTCGAGCACGTGGGCTCGTGGCACGCCGCCCTGGACGGCGGTCAGGCACGCCCCCATCTTGGGGATCATGCCGCTGGACAGTCCCGGCAGGAGTTTCTCCAGCTCGGTGGCGGACAGCTGTTCGATGATCTCGTTCTCGTCGGCGTCGGGGCGCCAGTCGCGGTACAGGCCCTCGACGTCGGTCAGGATGATCAGCTTGGCCGCCTGGAGGGCCACGGCGAGCGCGGCGGCGGCGGTGTCGGCGTTGACGTTGTAGACGGTGCCGTCGTCACTGCGCGCGATGGAGGAGATCACCGGGATCCGGCCGTCGTCCAGCAGTGCCCGCACGGCGCCGGCCTCGACGTTGACGATGTCGCCGACCTGGCCGATGTCGACGCCGACGCCGTCGACGACGGCGTGCTTGCGTACGGCGGTGAGCAGGTGGGCGTCCTCGCCGGACATGCCGATCGCGAACGGCCCGTGCCGGTTGATCAGGCCGACCACGTCGCGGTTGACCTGGCCGACGAGGACCATCCTGACGACCTGCATGGCCTCGGGGGTGGTGACCCTGAGCCCGGCGGTGAAGGTGGACTCGATGCCGAGCAGGTCGAGCTGGGCGTTGATCTGCGGCCCTCCCCCGTGCACGATCACCGGCCTGAGCCCGGCGTAGCGAAGGAAGACGACGTCGGCGGCGAACTTCTCTCGCAGGTGCTCCTCGGTCATCGCGTTGCCGCCGTACTTGATGACGACGGTCGCGCCGTGGAAGCTCGCGAGCCAGGGCAGTGCCTCGATCAGCGTGGCGGCCTTCTTCAGGGCCTCGGCGCGTCTCATGTGGAGTACGCCGAGTTCTCGTGGACGTACGCCGTGGTGAGGTCGGTGGTGTGGATCGTCGCCGAGTGCGGTCCCGCCGACAGGTCGATGGTGATCGTCACCTCGCGCGGGGTGAGGTCGACCTTGGAGCGGTCGTCGCCCGCCGCGCCGCCCCTGCAGATCCAGATGCCGTTCATGGCCACGTTGAGCCGGTCGGGTTCGAAGACGGCGTCGGTGGTGCCGACGGCCGACAGCACACGGCCCCAGTTGGGGTCCTCGCCGTACATGGCGCATTTGAAGAGGTTGGAGCGGGAAACGGCGCGGCCGACGGCGACCGCGTCGTCCTCGGAGACGGCGCCGACGACCTCGATGGCGATCGCCTTGGAGGCGCCCTCGGCGTCCATCAGCAGCTGGCGGGCGAGGTCGGCGCAGACCGCGAGGAGGACCTGCTCGAACTCGGCGAGGTCGGGGACGACTCCCGAGGCGCCGCTGGCCAGGAGCAGCACGGTGTCGTTGGTGGACATGCAGCCGTCGGCGTCGAGCCGGTCGAAGGTGACCCGCGTCACCTTGCGGAGCACCGCGTCGAGCTGCTCGGAGGGCAGGTCGGCGTCGGTGGTGATCACCGAGAGCATGGTGGCGAGGCCGGGGGCGAGCATGCCCGCGCCCTTGGCCATGCCGCCGACCATGTAGCCGCCCGCGCCCTTCCTGAAGGAGATCTTCGAGACGGTGTCGGTGGTGCGGATGGCGTCGGCGGCGGCCAGGCCGCCGTCCCTGGCGAGCTGGGAGACCGCGAGGTCGACCCCGGCCAGCAGCGGCTCCATCGGCAGCCGCTCGCCGATCAGGCCGGTGGAGCAGACCGCGACCTCCCCGGCCGAGTCTCCCAGGGCCGCGGCGACCTTCTCCGCGGTGGCGTGGGTGTCCTGGAAGCCGAGCGGCCCGGTGCAGGCGTTGGCGCCGCCGGAGTTGAGGACGACGGCGTGGACCCGGCCCCCGGCCAGCACCTGCGCGGACCACAGGACGGGCGCGGCCTTCACCCGGTTGGCGGTGAAGACCCCGGCGGCGGCGCGCGAGGGGCCGTCGTTGACGACCAGTGCCAGGTCGCGGTCGACGCCGGACTTGATCCCGGCGTCGACACCCGACGCACGGAAGCCGAGAGGGGCGGTCACGCTCATGGGGCGACTCCGTTGAGAGGAAGGCCGAGCTCTTCCGGCAGGCCGAGGGCGAGGTTGGCACTCTGGATCGCGCCGCCGGCCGTGCCCTTGGTGAGGTTGTCGATGGCGACGACGGTGACGACGCGGCCCGCGCGCTCGTCCAGGACGACCTGGAGGGCGGCGGTGTTGGCGCCGAGGGTCATCGAGGTCGCGGGCCACTGGCCCTCGGGGAGCAGCCGCAGGAACGGCTCGTCCTTGGTGGCGACCTCGTAGGCCTCGCGCAGGACCGCCGGGGTGAGGCCGGGCCTGGCGGGGGCGGTGCAGGTGGCGAGGATGCCCCGGCTCATCGGTGCCAGCACGGGGGTGAAGGAGACGGTGACCGGTTCGCCCGCCAGCGGGGAGAGGTTCTGCTCCATCTCCGGGGTGTGCCGGTGGACGCCGCCGACGCCGTACGCGCTGGCGGAGCCCATCACCTCGCTGCCCAGGAGGTTCGGCTTGGGCGCCCTGCCCGCCCCGCTGGTGCCGCTGGCGGCGACCACCACCACGTCGGGCTCGACGAGACCGGCGGCGAAGGCGGGGAACATGGCCAGGGTGACGGCCGTCGGGTAGCACCCCGGCACGGCGATCCTCCGGGTGGCGCGCAGCTCCTCGCGCCGTCCCGGCAGCTCGGGCAGCCCGTACGGCCAGGTGCCCGCGTGGACGCCGCCGTAGAAGTGCTGCCACGCGGCGGGGTCGGCGAGCCGGAAGTCGGCGCCGCAGTCGACCACGAGGGTGCCGTCGCCGAGCTGCTCGGCGACGGCGGCCGACTGGCCGTGCGGCAGGGCGAGGAAGACGAGGTCGTGGCCGCCGAGGGTCTCGGGCGTGGTCTCCAGCAGGATCCGGCCGGCCAGCGGGGCCAGGTGCGGCTGGTGGGCGCCGAGGGCGGTGCCCGCGCTCGAGGCCGCGGTCAGCGCGCCGATCTCGATGCCGGGGTGGGACAGCAGCAGGCGCAGGAGCTCACCTCCGGCGTAGCCGCTGGCACCCGCGATCGCCGCTCTCATCCGTCCCCCCGATGTCTGCATGCTTATGCATTGATACTCATGGACTTACTAGAAAGATTATGCATCTTGAAGGATTGCCATGCAAGCCGGTAACACGTGGCCCTGGCCGTCCAGAGGTATGCCACGGGCCGGAAAAACCGCGAAGTCCATGCTTTACCGGCTTGTGAACGCGGGCACGAAGCCATCGGCCGTGTTTCGGCACTGTTGCACGTACCTACCGGTCGGTATCGTGACGTTTCCGGCCCCTCCACCTCCGGGAGTACGAACGCATGACTGTCACCCACGACCAGGTCCGGGCCCAGCTCACCGGCCCCGGACAGCTTTTCGAGACGGAAGAGGTCCTCAGCCACGGCGGGACCGTCAAAACCTGGAAGCACGCGCCCCGCGACTTCCGGGCCCTTCTGGAGACGAGCAGGTTCCACGGCGACAAGGTCTTCCTGACGTACGAGGACGAGCACATCACCTACGAGGAGCACTTCCGGCGGGCCGCCACGCTCGCGCGGCGCCTGGTGGACGAGTACGGCGTGGTCAAGGGCGACCGGGTGGCCATCGCCATGCGCAACTACCCCGAGTGGGTGATCGCCTTCTCGGCCGCGCTGGCCGCCGGGGCGATAGCCGTGCCGCTCAACGCGTGGTGGACGCCGCAGGAACTGGAGTACGGCCTGTCGGACTCGGGGGCCAAGGTGCTGATCGCCGACGGCGAGCGGGCGGCCGGGCTCGCCGGCCTGGCCCCGGCGCTGATCGTGACCCGCGGCACGGTGCCCGCGGGCGCCCGCTCCTTCGACGACGTGATGGGCGAGGTGGAGGCGGGCGTGACGCTGCCGCCGGTCGACCTCTCCCCCGAGGACCCCGCGACGATCTTCTACACCTCCGGCACGACGGGCCGCCCCAAGGGCGCGCTCGGCAGCCACCGCAACCTCGGGCAGTCGCCGATGACCGTCGCCTACGGCCTGTACCGCAGCGTGATCAAGGCGGGCAGGGACCCGGGCGAGGCGGCCGGGCAGCGGCGGGTCACCCTGCTCACCGTGCCGCTCTTCCACGTCACCGGCTGCTTCGCGGTGATGACCACCACCATGTTCACCGGGGGCGGCCTGGTGCTCATGTACAAGTGGGACCCGGGCCGCGCGCTGGAGCTGATCGAGCGCGAGAGGATCACCGGGCTCACCGGCGTGCCCACCAACGTGTGGCAGCTCCTGTCCCATCCCGATCTCGACAAGTACGACATCTCCAGCCTCAGCGGCCTCGGGTACGGCGGTGCCCCCGCCCCGCCGAAGCTGCTGGAGCGCATCACCGAACAGCTGCCCAACCGCGCCCCCTCCAACGGGTACGGCATGACCGAGACCACCGCGCTCGCCATCAGCAACGCCGGAGCCGACTACCTGGCCAAGCCCGACAGCATCGGCCTGCCGATGGCCGTGGTCGAGGTGAAGATCGCCGATCCCCTCGGCGGCGAACTGCCGGCCGGCACGGTCGGCGAGCTCTGCCTGCGCGGCCCGAACGTCATCCTGGGCTACTGGAACCGGCCGGAGGCCACCGCGGAGACCTTCGTCGGCGGCTGGCTGCACACCGGCGACCTGGCCAGGGTGGACGAGGAGGGATTCGTGTTCATCGTGGACCGGGCCAAGGACATGGTCATCCGCGGCGGCGAGAACGTCTACTGCGCCGAGGTCGAGGCCGCCCTGTTCGAACACCCGGCGGTCGAGGACGCCGCGGTGATCGGGATCCCCCACGACGAGCTGGGCGAGGAGGTCGGCGCGGTGCTCCGGCTGTCGTCCCCGGTCACCGACGAGGAACTGCAGGCCTTCCTGCGCGAGCGGATCGCCCTCTTCAAGGTGCCGGTCAGGTTCTGGACACGCGAGACGGAACTCCCCCGCAACCCCGGTGGCAAGATCCTCAAGACCCGGCTGCGCCAGGAGGTCCTGGGCCCCTGACGCCCGCCGGACGACACCCCGCCCCGTCGTCCTTTCATCATCGTCGCCGTCGCCCCGCCCGCCCCGCCCCGTCACCGTTCCCCCGCCGGCGCCCTGCCCCCACGGGCGCCCGGCGCCGGGTCGCTTTCCCGCGCCCTTCCCGGCCGCGACCTGCCGGAAAATGACTTGCCATCGCGTAGGTCACCACCGAAACTAGCTGTTCGTGCCGGAAAACGCCGATCGACCGATCAAGAAGACCCTGCTCCGACGCCTGGCGATGGACCTCAGTCCTCTTCGTGACTCACGCGACTTCCGGCTGCTCTTCGGCTCCGGCGTCATCACGATGTTCGGCACCTTCCTGACGCTGGTCGCGGTGCCGCTGCAGATGAAGGAGCTCACCGGCTCCTACCTGGCGGTCGGCCTGGTCAGCGTGGCCGAGTTCGTCCCGATGGTGGTCTGCGGGCTCTGGGGCGGGGCGATCGCCGACGCCCTCGACCGGCGCAAGATCATTCTTCTCACCGAGGTGGGCCTCTGCCTCACGGTCACGATCCTGACCGTCAACGCGCTGCTGCCGGAGCCGCAGGTCTGGGTGCTCTACGTGGTCGGCGCGCTCTCGGCCGGCCTGGGCAGCCTGCAGCGGCCCAGCCTGGAGTCGCTGATGCCGCGCGTGGTCAGGCACGACCAGCTGACCGCCGCCGCCGCCCTCGGCGCCTTCCGGTGGAATCTGGGCGCCATCGTCGCCCCGGGCCTCAGCGGCCTGATCGCGGCCTCGTTCGGCGTCGCCGTCGCGTACGGCATCAACGTCGTGACCTTCCTGGCGTCCCTGGTCCTGCTGTGGATGGTCCGGGCCCAGCCGCGCTCGGAGGACACCCCCTCGGCCTCGATCAGGTCCCTGGTCGAAGGGGTCCGCTACGCCGTGGGCCGCCCCGACCTGATGGGCACCTACCTGGTCGACATCGCTGCGATGATCTTCGCGTTCTCCACCGCGCTGTATCCGTTCCTCGCCGACGAGCTGGGCGCCCACGAGGCCCTGGGGCTCTTCTTCTCCGCCTCGGCCATCGGCTCGCTGATCGCCTCCGTCACCTCCGGCTGGACCGCGCACGTGCACCGGCACGGCCTCGGCGTGATCATCGCGGCGGCCGTGTGGGGCGTCGCGGTGGCGCTGGCGGCGCTGATGCCCAACGTCTGGGGCATCTTCGCCTTCCTCGCCGTGGCCGGGGCCGCCGACATGATCAGCGGCGTCTTCCGCTCGACCATCTGGAACCAGACCATCCCCGACGAGTTCCGCGGCCGCCTGGCGGGCATCGAGCTGCTCTCCTACACCAGCGGCCCGATGCTCGGCAACGCCAGAGCGGGCCTGATGGCCGACCTCGGCGGCACCCGCTTCTCCCTGGGCGCGGGTGGCCTGCTGTGCGTCGGCGCCGTGGCCGCGATGGCCGCGCTGCTGCCGAGGTTCCGCACCTACGACGCCCGCACCGACGAGCACGCGATCAGGGAGCGCGCCCGCCGCGAGGAGGCCGCCCGCGCCTGACACGGGCACCGGCAAGTGTCCTCACGGAACGGAATCCCGTTGCTACTGTGGGATTATGACGGTCGACGTACGGAGCCCCGAGATGACGGAGTCCTCGCTGCCCGACTGGGTGTTCCCCCCGCCGGAGGGGTTCATCGCAGAGGATCTCGATCGCATTCCGCAATTGCCCGCACACACAGAGTTAATCGATGGAAGCCTGGTCTTCGTGAGTCCTCAGGCTTCTTTTCACACGCGCACCATGTTTCTCCTGGAGGCGGGTCTTCACCGGACCATTCCGGAAAATCTTCGAGTGCGCCGGGAGATGAGCGTCATGCTGGGCGAACGACAGCGGCCCGAGCCTGACATCAGCGTCATTCACGCCTCCGCCGAGCACAGCCATGAGCAGACCTTCTACCGGGCCGAGGACGTCGTGCTGGCCGTGGAGGTCATCTCCCCCGACTCCAGGGCGCGCGACCGCGACCGTAAGCCGGTGCTGTACGCCGAGGCGGGCATCGCGCACTTCTGGCTGGTCGAGAACCAGTCGGGGAAACCCGCGATCTACGTCTACGAGCTCGACCCGGTCGCCAGGTCCTACGTTCTCACCGGCATCCACCACGACCGGCTCAAGATCTCGGCGCCGTTCGACATCGACATCGACCTGACGGGGATCGACCGGCTCTAGGGTCCGGCCTCACGCGGTGCCCGTCGCCGCCCGGGACGGGCTACGGCCACATCCTCCGGACATTCCCACCTGCCGCGGGCTTCGCCTCACCGGGCGGGAATCCGCCGGACGAGGCCACGCCTCACCCGTTCTCGCGCCAGCCGTCATGCTCCTCGGCCAGCGCCTCCAGGCGGGCCACGCCCTCCGGCGGCAGCGCCCCGGAGGGGTCCTCGACCACCACCAGCCACTGGGCGTCCTCGGCGTCGTCCTCCCCCGCAAGGGTCTCCCTGACCACCGCGGGCATGCCGATCACCGGAAACTCCCCGGCCACGGTCTCGGCGACCTCCTCGGCGGTGTCACGCTCGGCGAACACCAGCAGATGCCTCATCGCCCCCTCCCGGGGAAGGGCTCTTCCCCGCTCCGGGCGAGCGATCCGCCCAGAGCGACCGGCGGGTGCGTCATCGTCGCCTCCTGATGGAGAATCACCCGGGACGCGAACAAATCCCGGCCCGGTACGGCGAAAAAGGGGCCCGGGACACGCCCCGGGCCCCTCGTGAACCGGTCAGACGCCGCGCAGCCGCGCCCCGGTGCGCTCCCCGGCCAGGGCCACGGCCGCGTCGCGGGCCGCGGTGGTCTCCTCCACGGTGAGCGTCCGGTCGGGCGCCCGGAAGCGCAGCGAGTAGGCGAGGGACTTCCCGCCCTCGCGGACCTGGGCGCCGGTGTAGACGTCGAACAGCCGGATCGACTCCAGCAGCGGGCCCGCGCCCTCGCGCAGCGCCGCCTCCACGGTGGCCACCGGGGTCGCCGCGTCGACGATGAGCGCGACGTCCTGACCCGCGACGGGGTACGCGGAGATCGCCGGGGCCTGCGGCGGACCCGCGGTCAGCGGCTCCAGCCGGGTCAGCTCCAGCTCCATCGCGCAGGTGCGCGGGGGCAGGCCGTAGGCCTCGACGACGCGCGGGTGCAGCTCACCGGCGTGACCGACGAGCACGTCACCGGCGTACAGCGCGGCGCAGCGGCCCGGGTGCCAGGGCTCGTGCCGGTCCGCGCGGACGTCGAGGGTGACCCCGGCCTCGGCGGCCACCATCCGGGCCGCCTCGACGGCGTCCGCCCAGCCGGCCGCCCGCCCCTTGCCCCACCAGCCGGACGGCTCGAACTCCCCGGCCAGCACCGCCCCGACCCGGAGCGGCTGGGCGGGCAGCGCGGACTCGATCGAGGCGAGCTCCTCCGGGCTCGGCCTGCGGTCGACGCCCAGCACGGGGGCGACGGCGGGCGCGTCGGCCGAGGGCCGGTAGACCAGGCCCGCCTCGAACAGCGCCACGTCGCCGAAGCCCCGGCCCACGTTGCGGACCAGCGTCTTGAGCAGGCCGGGCAGCAGGGTCGTCCGCATCAGCGGCTCGTCCTCGCTGAGCGGGTTGGCCAGCCGTACGGCCAGGCGGCGCGCGTCGTCGGCGGGCAGCTGCAGGTTGTCGAAGTCGCGCTCCCCGTTGAACGGGTAGGCGAGGATCTCGACGTAGCCCGCAGCGGCCAGGGCACGGCCGACCCGGCGGCGCAGGCGCTGGCTCTCGGTGAGACCGGCGCCCGCGGGGGCGGCCGGCAGGATCGAGGGCAGGTTCTCGTAGCCCTCCAGCCTGATGACCTCCTCGGCGAGGTCGTTCGGGTCGGTCAGGTCGGGCCGCCACGAGGGCGGGGTGACCGCCAGCATGTCGTCACCGGTGACCGTGAGCCTCGCGGCGATCCCGGCGGAGGCGACGTCGCCGGTGGCCGCGGTGCCGCCGGCCGTGCCACCCGTCACCGGGCCGGTCGCGGTGGCGCTCTCGACCACGCAGCCGACCTGCTCCAGGCGGCGGATCACCGTCTCGCGGTCGTAGGCGGTGCCCGCGACCCTGCCGGGGTAGCCGCTCGGGATGGCGACGCGGACCGGCTCGACCTCCACCTCGGCGTGGGTGACGCCCGGCTGGATCGTGCCGCCGCCGAGCTCGGCCAGCAACCGGGCCGCGCGCCAGGAGGCGTACAGCGGCAGTTCCCTGTCGACGCCCCGCTCGAAGCGCTTGGAGGCCTCGCTGACCAGGTTGTGCCGGCGCGACATGCGCGCGGTGCCGCTGGCGGAGAAGTGGGCCGCCTCGATCACGATGTCGGCGGAGGCGTCGGAGATCTCGGTGTGCAGGCCGCCCATGGTGCCGGCCATCGAGATCGCGCCCGACCCGTCGGTGATCAGGATGTCGTCCGGGTGCAGCTTGCGGACCACGTGGTCCAGCGTCTCCAGCGTCTCGCCCGGCTCGGCCCTGCGCACCACGATCTCGCCGGTCAGCTTGGCCGCGTCGAAGGCGTGCAGCGGCTGGCCGAGCTCCAGCATGACGTAGTTGGTGACGTCGACGGCGAGCGAGACCGGGCGCATGCCGGCGCGGGAGAGCCGCGCGCGCATCCACAGCGGGCTCGGCGCCGACGGGTCGAACCCGCGGATCTCGCGGAGCACGAAGCGGTCGCAGGCCGACGGGTCGGCGATCGAGGCCGGGTAGGACGGGCCCGCCGCGGCGGGCGGGGAGACGTCGGCGGGGTCGACGAACGCCGAGTCGAAGGCGGTGGCGGCCTCGCGGGCCACACCCCGGATGGAGAGGGCGTAGCCGATGTCCGGGGTGATCTCCAGCTCGATCACGTCGTCACGCAGGCCGAGCAGCTCGACCACGTCCGCACCGATCGGGGTGCCGACGGGCAGCACGAGGATGCCGGGCGACGACTCGGCCACGCCGAGCTCCGCCTCCGAGCAGATCATGCCGTCGGACAGCCGCCCGTACGTCTTGCGCGAGGCGATCTCGAACCCGCCGGGCAGCACGGCGCCGGGCAGCGCGACCGGGACACGGTCGCCGGCCTCGAAGTTGGTCGCGCCGCAGACGATCTCGCGCGGCGCGGCCTCCCCCACTTCGACCTGGCAGTGGCGGATGGGCTTCTTGAACCCCTCCAGCGTCTCGATGGAGATCACCTCGCCCACGACGACGTTCTTGATGTCGTGGCCGTAGGAGGTGACGGACTCGAGCTTGAGCCCGGCGGCGGTGAGCTTCTCGGCGATCTCGTGCGCCGTGACGGCGGGGAGATCGACGTACTCCCGCAGCCATGAAAGCGGGACCTTCATCAGACCTCCATTCCGAAGGGAAGGGTGAAGCGGACGTCTCCCTCGACCATGTCGCGCATGTCCTCGGCGTTGTGGCGGAACATCAGAGTGCGCTCGACGCCCATGCCGAAGGCGAAGCCGCTGTAGCGGGCGGGGTCGACGCCGCAGGCGATGAGCACCCGCGGGTTGACCATGCCGCAGCCGCCCCACTCGATCCAGCCCTCCGACTTGCAGGTGCGGCAGGGCGGGTTGCCGGGCACCGCGGAGGCGCCGCGGCAGACGAAGCACTTCAGGTCCATCTCGGCGGAGGGCTCGGTGAACGGGAAGTAGTTGGGCCGGAACCGGGTGGTGATGCCCTCGCCGAACATGACCTCGGCGAACCGGTCGAGGGTGCCCTTGAGGTGGGCCATGGTCAGGCCCTCGTCGATCGCCAGCCCCTCGACCTGGTGGAAGACGGGGGTGTGGGTGGCGTCGAGCTCGTCGGTGCGGAACACCTTGCCCGGCGAGATCACGTAGACCGGGAGCTCCCTGCTGAGCAGTGCCCGGATCTGGACCGGAGAGGTCTGGGTGCGCAGCACCTTGCCGGAGTCGACGGACTCCACGAAGAAGGTGTCGTGCTCCGAGCGCGCCGGGTGGTCGGCGGAGATGTTCAGCGCGTCGAAGTTGAACCACTCCCCCTCCAGCTCGGGGCCTTCCGCCACCTCGTAGCCCATCGCGACGAAGGCGTCGGCGATGCGCTCCTGAAGGGTGGTCAGCGGATGCCTGGCGCCGCGGGGGGCTCGGGCGGAGGGCAGCGTGACGTCGACGGTCTCCTCGACGAGGACCCGCTCGTCGCGCTCGGCCTCCAGCTGCGCCTGCCGCTCGGCGAGGGCGTCGGCGACCGCCTTGCGGGCGCCGCCGATGCGCTTGCCCGCCTCGGAGCGGGCCGCCGGAGGCAGAGCCCCGATCTCGCGGTTGGCCAGGGCTATCGGCGAGCGGTCACCGGCGTGCGCGAGGCGCACCTGCTTGAGTTCTTCGAGGTCACGCGCCGCCTTGACGGCGTCGAGCGCTTCGGCCTGCATGCGCGCCATCTCGTCGGCGTGCAGCGGGGTCACCTCGACCGGGTCGTAGTTTGACAAGAGAGAGCTCCGAATCCAGGGCTTGAGCGGCCATGAGTCTAGTCGGATGAGCCCACCGGGCCGACATTCGCGATCAGACGAAGTCGGGGGTGCCGGTGGGCACCATAAATCGAAACTCGGCGCCGCCCTCGGGCCCGCGCTGCACGGAGATGGTGCCGCCGTGCGCCTCGATCAGCCCCTTGACGATGAACAGGCCGAGCCCGGTGCCGCCACGGCGGCGGGCGTTGCCCCGCCAGAACTGCCGGAAGACGCGCGTGACCAGCTCGGGCGGGATGCCCTCCCCCTGGTCGCGGACGGACACGGTCACTCCCCATTCGCTCGGCTCGACGACTATTGTCACCGTACCGCGCCCGTGACGCACCGCGTTTTCCATCAGGTTGGCGAGCACCTGGTCGATCTTGTCCTGGTCGAGCCAGGTCTCGGGCAGCTCGCCGCGAACCTGGAGCACGAAGCGGTCCTCCGGCTCGCCCGCCGCCACCCGTCCCGCGATGATCCTGGAGATCCTGGCCGGGACGTCGACCACCTGGCGGTGGATCTCCAGCCGCCCCGACTCGATGCGCGAGACGTCGAGCAGCTCGGTGATCAGCCGGGTCACCCGGTCGGCGTCGGCGTTGACGGTCTCCAGCATGACGAGCTTCTGGTCGTCGGTGAAGCGGGTCCACTTGGCCAGCAGGGTCGCGGTGAATCCCTTGACGCTGGTCAGCGGGGAGCGGAGCTCATGGGCGACGGTGGAGACCAGGTCGGCGCGGCTGCGCTCCAGGCGGGCGCGGGCCCCGGCGTCACGCAACGTGATGACCACCCGGACGACCTCTCCACCCCGCCGCGGCTCGCGCACCAGCCGGGCGGCCACCAGCAGCTCCTGGCCGCCGGGGGTGCGCAGCGGCAGCTCGGGATGGCGGGCGCGGCTGGAAAGCCCGCCGTAGGTGTCGAGCCACTTCCACCAGTCGCGGCCGTCGTGGTCGCGGAAGGAGAACACGTCGCGCAGGTGCCGCCCGGTGGCCCGCTCGTGGGTGACGCCGGTCAGCAGGGCCGCGGCCCGGTTGACGGTCAGCACGTGCCCGTCACCGTCGGTGACCACGAGGCCGTCGGGAAGCTCGTCGACGTCGATCACAGAAGCGGCATCGGTGCTCCGCTCGCCGGTGTGTTCGCCGTGCACGACCCCGCCTCCTCGACGCTACATGGCCGACAATAGCGGGTTTCCCGCACCGTACGGCAGCCTCGCCGGGCGGGGAGCCTCACCTGGAGCCGGCACCGGTGCGCTGAGACCGGGCAGATGCGTACAGACAGACCGCGGCGGCGGTCGCGAGGTTCAGGCTCTCGGCCCGTCCGTAGATGGGAACCCTGACGACCTCGTCGGCCAGCTTCAGGATCTCCTCGGGAAGCCCCCACGCCTCGTTGCCGAAGATCCAGGCCGTCGGCCCTGACAGGTCCACGTCGTCCAGGGTCTGCTTGCCCGCGCCGTCGGCGGCGAGCACCCGGAGCCCGGTCCCCTTCAGGTGCTCCACGGCCCGCGCCACCGGGACGCCCGTGCTGACCGGGAGGTGGAACAGGCTGCCCGCGCTGGCCCGCACGCACTTGCCGTTGTAGGGGTCGACCGAGGCGTCGGTGAAGACGACGGAGTCGGCGCCCGCGGCGTCGGCCGTACGCAGCACGGTGCCCGCGTTGCCGGGGTCGCGGACGTGGGCCAGCACCGCCACCAGCGTGGAGCCGGAGACGACGGAGGCGTCCAGGGGCACGTGCACGAAGCGGCACACGGCCAGCAGCCCCTGGGGAGTGACGGTCTGGGCCAGCTCGGCCATGACCTCGCCGCTGGCCCGGTGGACGGGCACTCCCGCGGCGGTGGCGGCGGTGACGACGTCGGAGTGACGCAGCTCGGCCTCGGCCGTGGCGAACAGCTCCACCACGACGCCGTCCAGCGCCAGCGCCTCGCGGACCGCCTGCGGCCCCTCTGCCAGGAAGGAACGGTCGCGGTCCCTGAAGGCCCGCTTTGTCAGCCTCCGCGCGGCCTTGACCCGCGGCGACTTGATGTTGGTCAGCTCAGACCCGGCCATGCCCGTCCCCCAAGAATGCGAATGCGGCCCGCAGCGTGATCGCTGCGGGCCGCATGGTCGTCAGTGCCTCGCTCAGCCGGCGACCGGCGCGTTCACGTCGGCCGGGAGCGCCTTCTTGGCGGCCTCCACCAGCGTCGCGAACGTGGCGGCGTCGTTGACCGCGAGGTCGGCGAGGATCTTGCGGTCGACCTCGATGGAGGCGAGCCGCAGGCCCTGGATGAGCCTGTTGTAGGTGATGCCGTTCTGGCGGGCAGCGGCGTTGATGCGCTGAATCCAGAGACGGCGGAAGGTGCCCTTGCGGTCCTTGCGGTCGCGGTAGGCGTACGTCATCGAGTGGAGCATCTGCTCCTTGGCCTTGCGGTACAGCCTGGATCGCTGACCCCGGTAGCCCTTCGCCCGCTCGAGAACGACCTTGCGCTTCTTCTTGGCGTTGATCGCCCGCTTCACGCGTGCCATGTGTATCTATCTCCCCGGGGGCGGTTACTTAGCGAGCAGCTTCTTGATCTTCTTGGAGTCGGCGTCGGAGAGCACGACCTCGGGCTTGAGACGACGCGTCAAGGTGGACGGCTTGTGCTCGTTGTAGTGCGCACGGTTGGCGCGACGGCGCACAAGCTTGCCGGAACCCGTGAGCCTGAACCGCTTCTTCGCACCGCTGTGCGTCTTCATCTTCGGCATCTCAGCCGTCTCTCCCTCGATCGTGCCGATGTCCCGGGCCGGTAACCCAAGTCAAGGGCGTGCCTGACTACGAGACCGGACCCGGTCTCGGACTGATCTCGCGACTACCTGACGATCCAGGCTATGCGAGTTACTCCTGCGGAGCCGCCACCGCTCCACTGACGGACACCTCGTCGTTGACGCGCGTCTCGCCGGCGGCCGGTGACCCGTCACCCGAAGGGTTCTCGTCATGCCGCGCCTTGGCCGCCGCCTTCTCGGCCTTGGCCTCGGCCTTCTTCTTGTGCGGGCCGATCACCATGATCATGTTTCGACCGTCCTGCTTGGGCTGGGACTCGACGAAGCCGAGCTCCGTCACGTCCTCCGCCAGCCGCTGCAGGAGCCGGAAGCCCAGCTCGGGACGGGACTGCTCCCGACCGCGGAACATGATGGTGACCTTGACCTTGTCGCCGGCCTTGAGGAACCGCACCACGTGACCCTTCTTGGTCTCGTAGTCGTGCGGGTCGATCTTCGGCCGAAGCTTGATCTCCTTGATGATGGTGTACGCCTGGTTACGGCGCGCCTCACGTGCCTTCATCGCGGACTCGTACTTGAACTTGCCGTAGTCCATGAGCTTGCACACTGGCGGGCGGGCCGTTGCCGCGACCTCGACCAGGTCGAGATCGGACTCTTGAGCCAGCTTCAAGGCATCGCCGATGGAGACGATGCCCACCTGCTCGCCGTTCGGGCCGACGAGGCGGACCTCGGGCACGCGAATGCGGTCATTGATGCGGGGCTCGGCGCTGATGGGGCCTCCTAGGTTGCGATCCGCGGCCATCCGGGAGGAGGCCGCAACATGCTCGATCGTGCCGGGAGGTCGTAGAACGCACACCCTGTTGAGGGCGTTCGAACGCAAGATGCCCCGCACGTCACGCATGCGGGGCCACATGAACTCGAAGGCTTCACGCCGTAAGCTCTCCGGGGACTTACCCCGGTTGTGATCCTGACCTGTCAGCCTTGCGGCCGACGAGGTGGGAGGACGACCTCCGCTTGCGCGTCCAGCAGGCACGCCGGACCGATCGAGTCGTTACTCTACCACAACAGCGCGTTCACGCAGAATCATCCCGGCGCCGACGACGGTCACCCCGCCGGGGCGGCACGCCTGACGATCTCGGCCTTTCCCGCCTCACGCATCGCCTCCACCGGCACGTCCGCGCGGCCCGTCATCATCTCGACCTGCCGGACCGCCTGGTGCAGAAGCATCGGGAAGCCGCCGACGACGATCCCGCCCCGCTCGGCCACGGCCGCGGCCGGCCGGGTGGGCCAGGGCGCGTAGACCACGTCGAGGAGGGCGGGCACGTCCGCCAGCGTCCCGGCGAAGCCGTCGGCCGCGCCGGAGGGCAGGGTCGAGACGACCAGGTCGACCTCCAGCGCGGTGTCGAGCTTGTCGAGGGTCCGCACCGACAGGTCCATGCCCAGCCGCTCGGCGACCTCCGCGGTCTCCCACGCCCTCGCCGGGTCGCGGACCACGAGGATCGCCTCGTCGAGGCCGAGTTCGCGCAGGGCCGCCAGCGCGGAGGCCGCCGTCGCGCCGCCGCCGAGGACGGTCGCCGCCCGCGGCGGGGCCACGCCCGCCTCGGCGAGCGCCTGGACGATGCCGTACACGTCGGTGTTGTCCCCGTGCCGGGCACCGTCGCGCAGGATCACCGTGTTGACCCCGCCCACCTGGACCGCGAGCTCGGAGACGGTGTCGAGCAGCGGCATCACCGCCCGCTTGAGCGGCATCGTGAGCGAGAGCCCCGCCCAGTCGCCGTCCAGCCCGGCGAGGAGGCCGGGGAGCCCGGCCTCGTCGCACTCGATCGCCTCGTAGCGCCAGTCGTGCAGTCCCATGCCCTCGTGGGCGGCGCGGTGCAGGTACGGGGAGAGCGAGTGCGCGATCGGCGATCCCAGGACCGCCGCCCTCAGCACCCGTTCACCTTGTTCCGCTCGTACTCGGCCTTGAGCGCGAAGAAGTCGGACTCCACCGAGGCGAACTTGGTGACGCGCTTGCCCGGGCAGGTGGTCACGAACCAGAGCCAGTCGCCCTTGGTGGGGTTGAGCGCCGCCTGGATGGCGTCGTCGCCCGGGTTGGCGATCGGCCCGGGGGGCAGGCCCGCGAACTTGTAGGTGTTGTAGGGCGAGGTGCTCTCGAGGTCCTTGTGGGAGGCCTCGATGCCGACCTTGTTCAGCGCGTACATCACCGTGCTGTCCATCGCCAGGTTGAGCGGCGGATCGCGGTCGAGCCGGTTGAAGATGACGCGGGCCACCTTGCCCATGTCCTCTTCGGTGCCCGACTCGGCCTGGACGATGCTGGCGATCGTCATGATCTCGTGCGGGGTGTGCCCGAGGGCCTTCGCCTTGCCCTTGAGGTCGTCCTTGTTGGCGGTCTCGTTGAAGCGGTCGACCATCTTGGTGAGGATCTCCGAGGCCGTCATCTTGGGCGTGAACTCGTAGGTGGCCGGGAAGGCGTACCCCTCCAGCTTGCCCCTGGCGTAGGGGGGCAGGCCGAGCTCGCGGACGTTCCTGGCGGCCTGCTGGAACTCCCTCAGCGGCTTGCCCGTCTGCTTGGCGAGCCGCTGGAGGGTGACGCTCAGGCGCAGCCCCTCCTCAAGGGTGATCTTCTCCCGCAGCCGCTTGTCCGGGTCGAGGAGCTTGACGGCCTCCGCGGCCGCCATCTGCTTGCGCATGGTGTACTCGCCCGGCTGCAGGGAGGAGCTCTTGCCCGCCGCGCCGACGGCGTTGACGAAGGCCTTGACGCTCTTCACCACGTCCTGCTCCTGCAGGGTCTGCGCGATCTCGGAGGCGCTCTGACCGTCCTTGATCTCCACGACGATCTCGCCCGACCCCTGGCCGGTGTAGTCGTCGGGGGTCATCACGTCGCGGACCCAGGTGTAGCCGTAGAAGCCGGCGGCGCCGATGCCGCCGAGCAGGATGATGATCGCGAGCATGGGGGCGACGAAGCCCCCCCGGTTGCGGCGGCGCTTCCTGCGGCGGCCGCGCCGGCCGGAGTCACGGCCTGGGGACGTGTTGGCTCCTCGGCGCGACCGACCTTCGTCGTCGGAACCGACCAGGAAGTCCATATCGAGATCGTTCATAGCGTCGCTGGCCAATCTCCCGCTAGAGACGACCTGGCGTCAAGCGGGTGTGCCGAACCGAAGGAGGGCACCCGGCCGGACGTCCCGATGCTCCGGGAGCCGTCGTCCGAACCGCGGGTGCGGGTCGCCGCCTGCGGCGGAACCGGGAGTATTCCGCCGGGCATCAACGCTTCCCGAGGTGTCTGTTCAGCTCTTCCCGGTATCTCACAAACTCACTCTCTTTGTCAGTGAATTTCGTGATTCTATGCTCCGGATCAGTAGTGACAAACCAGAACCAATCACCTTGATCTGGCTGGAGTGCCGCGATCAACGCCTTCTCCCCGGGGTTCGCGATGGGCCCGGGCGGCAGGCCGGGCTTGAGGTAGGTGTTGTACGGAGACCTCACCTCTGTGTCCCCCTCCGAAACCTCCAGGGTCCTGCGCCCCTGTGCGTACAGCACCGTGGTGTCCAGCTGGAGCGGCGTCCGGGCCCTGATCCGGTTGTAGATCACTCTAGCGATCTTCGGGTAGTCCGGGTCCCGCCCGCCCTCCGCCTGGACGATGCTCGCCACCGTGACGGTCTCCCGGGGTGACAGGCCTTTCTTCCCGGCCCGTTTCCTGAGGTTTAGCTGGGTCGCCATCTGCTTGTAACGTTCCACCATGGCGGCGAGCAGGGCCGGAGCGGTCGTGTCCGGCTCGATCTCGTAGGTGGCGGGGAACAGGAAGCCCTCGGCGCTCCCGGCGTACCGGGGCAGGCCCAGCGCCCGCCCGTCGGCCGCGGCCCTGACCAGGTCGGCCCGGCGCATGCCGGTCGCCTCGGTGAGCCGGTCGAGCAGCTCGGGCAGGCGGAGCCCTTCGGGAATGGTGACCGTGCGGACCACCCGCGACTCGGGCGTCACCAGCATGCCGAGCGCCGACCGGGCGTCCATGCCCCTGCGGAGCCTGAAACGGCCGGGGGGCAGGGTGCCCGCCCTGGCCTGCTCCTCCGCCACCGTGACGAACGCCCCGGCACTGGCCACCACCCCGGCGTCGGCCGGCACCAACCCGATCTGGGTCGCGCTCGCCCCCCGGGGGATCTCGACGACGACCGTGCCCGAACCCGGCCCCTCGAAGTCGGCGGGCATGAGATAGGGGCGGATCACGAGGAGCCCGGCCGTCCCGGTGGCGACGGCGAGCACGGCCGTCCCGGCCGCCCACAGCCATACCGGCCGCAGACGGCTCACCGAGCGGTCCCGCCGCCCGGCCGCTCGGCGCTCCCCCCGCCGGCGGGAGGCCCGGCGGGTACCCCGGGGGGCCTGCCGGTGGCGCGTTCGGCGTCCAGCGCGGCCTGGAGCAGCACGATGGCGGCCGCCTGGTCCACCACGCCACGCTGGTTCTTCGCCTTCACCCCGCTGGCCCGCAGTCCCTGCTGGGCGGTGACGGTGGTCAGCCGCTCGTCGAACAGCCGCACCGGGACGGGCGCCAGCCGCAGCGAGATCCGGTTCGCGAAGTCGCGGGCGGCCTCCGCCGCCTGCCCCTCGCGCCCGGAGAGCGAGGTCGGCAGGCCGACCACCACCTCGACGACCTCGTACTCGGCCGCGATCTCCGCGAGCCGGTCGAGGTCGCCCTTACCGCGCCGGACGGTCTCCACCGGCGTGGCCAGCAACCCCGAGGGGTCGCTGCGGGCCACGCCGATGCGGACCGAGCCGACATCGACGCCCAGCCGAATGCCGTTTCTCATCATTCCCGTCTCCGCCCGCGCACCGGACGCGGCGCGAGGGCGTCCTTCCTCGTCAGGTGAGCGTCTGCGCTCGTCAGGTGAGGGTCTGCGCGATCGCCTGCTCGACGGCGGCGAGCGCCTCGCCGATCGCCTCGGGACGCACCCCGCCTCCCTGAGCGACGTCGTCCTTGCCGCCACCGCCACCTCCGAGAGCCTTCGCGGCGACACCGACCAGGCGGCCCGCCTTCAGGCCGCGGCCACGTCCCGCCTCGTTGACCGCGGCCACCACGACCGGCCGGTCGCCGGGGACACCGGCGACGACGACCACCGCGGCGCGATCGCCCGGGAACCGGCCGCGCACGTCAAGCGCGAGCTTACGCAGGTCGTCGGGGGAGGTGCCATCAGGCGCGCGGTGCGTCACGACGGACACTCCGTGCAGGTCGACGGCGCTTTCCGCCATCTGTCCCGCACCGGCGAGCACCTGGGCCGAGCGCAGCGCGCCCAGCTCCTTCTCCGCGGTGCGCAACCGGGTGACGATGCCCTCGATGCGCTCGGGCAGCTCCTCCCTGCGGGCCTTGAGCTGCTCCGACAGCTGGGCGACGAGCACGCTCTCCCTGGCCAGGAAGCGGAACGCGTCGAGGCCGACCAGGGCCTCCACGCGGCGCACGCCCGCGCCGATCGAGGCCTCGCCCAGCACCTTGACCAGGCCGAGCTGCCCGGAGCTGGCGACGTGGGTGCCGCCGCAGAGCTCGCGGGAGTAGTCGCCGACCTCGACGATGCGGACGGTGTCGCCGTACTTCTCACCGAACAGGGCGAGCGCGCCCATCGCGCGGGCCTCCGCCTGGGAGGTGTGGAAGGCGTTGACCCGCAGGTCGTTGATGAGGACCGCGTTGACCTCGTCCTCGACGTCGCGCAGCACGCTGGGCGGTACGGCGCCCGCGGCGGTGAAGTCGAAGCGGAAGCGGCCCGGCGAGTTCTCCGAACCGGCCTGCGCCGCGGTCTCGCCCAGCGCGTTGCGGAAGCCCCGGTGCACCAGGTGGGTGGCGGTGTGGCTGCGGGAGATGGCCCGGCGCCGCTCGACGTCGATCTCGGCCTGGGCCTGGTCGCCCACCCTGATCTCCCCGGAGCGGACCTTGCCCCGGTGCACGACGACGCCGGAGACCGGGGACTGCACGTCCACGATCTCCACCTCGGCCCCGCCGGTGCGGATGACGCCCTGGTCGGAGAGCTGGCCGCCGCCCTCGGCGTAGAAGGGGGTACGGCCCAGCACGACCTCGACCGACGTGCCCGCGCCCGCGGCGGCGACGGAGGCGCCGTCGACGAGGAGGCCGATGACCTCGGCCTCGGCCGTCACGTGGTCGTAGCCGAGGAACTCGACCTTGCCGGTCTTCTCCAGGAGCGTGCCGAAGATCGAGATGTCGGCGTTGCCGGTCTTCTTGGAGGCGGCGTCGGCCTTGGCCAGGTCCTTCTGCTCCTTCATCAGCCGGCGGAAGCCCTCCTCGTCGACCTGCAGCCCCTGCTCGGAGGCCATCTCCAGCGTGAGGTCGATCGGGAAGCCGTAGGTGTCGTGGAGCTGAAAGGCCTGGGCTGCGGCGAGCGTCGCCTGCCCCTTGCGCTTGGTCTCCTCGGCCGCCACGTCGAAGATCGCACTGCCGGTGCGAAGGGTGCGCAGGAAGGACTCCTCCTCGGCGTCGATGACGCCGTGGATCTGCGGGGCGTCGGCCCTGAGCTCGGCGTACTGCTCGCCCATCACGTCGACGGTCACGGCGGTGAGCTCGTGCATGTAGCGCTCCTCGCCCGCGCCGAGCAGGCGCAGGTTGCGGATGGCGCGGCGCAGGATGCGGCGGAGCACGTAGCCCCTGCCCTCGTTGGAGGGCAGCACCCCGTCGGCGACGAGCATCACGCCGGTCCTGACGTGGTCGGCGACGACCCGCAGCGACACGTCGGCGCGCTCGTCGCGGCCGTAGCGCGTCTTGGTGAGGTCCGCGGCCCGGTCGAGGATCTTGTACGTGGTGTCGATCTCGTAGATGTTGTCGACGCCCTGCAGGATCGCCGCCATGCGCTCCAGGCCCATGCCCGTGTCGACGCTCTTGGCGGGCAGCTCACCGGCGATGTCGAAGTCGATCTTGCTGCGTACCGCGCTGAGCTGGTACTGCATGAAGACGTTGTTCCACACCTCGAGGTAGCGGTTCTCGTCGACGACCGGGCCGCCCTCGCGCCCGTACTCGGGGCCGCGGTCGTAGTAGATCTCGCTGCACGGGCCGCCGGGACCCGGCACGCCCATGTGCCAGTAGTTGTCGGCCAGGTCGCGGCGCTGGATGCGCTCCTGCGGCACCCCGGCCTTGCGCCAGATGTCGGCGGCCTCGTCGTCGTCGAGGTAGACGGTGGCCCACAGGCGGTCCTCGGGGAAGCCGAACCCGCCCTCGGACTCGGGCCTGGTCAGCAGCTCCCAGGCGAACGGGATCGCCTGCTCCTTGAAGTAGTCGCCGAAGGAGAAGTTGCCGAGCATCTGGAAGAAGCTGGCGTGCCTGGTCGTCTTGCCGACCTCGTCGATGTCGAGGGTCCGGACGACCTTCTGCGCGCTGGCGGCCCGCTTGTAGGGCGGCTTCTGCTGGCCCAGGAAGTAGGGCTTGAAGGGCACCATGCCCGCGTTGACCAGAAGCAGCGTCGGGTCCTCGGCGATGAGGCTGGCCGAGGGCACAACGGTGTGCCCACGCTCCTCGAAGAAGCGCAGGAAGCGGCGGGCGATCTCTGCCGACTCCATGTCAGCGGCCATCCTTTACGTTGGAGTGATAGGGGTTTTCCACGGTGTCGAGCCCGAACCTGGACCGCAACTCGATTTCCCGCTCGGCGGCGCCCCGCAGGGCCTCCCCGGCGAGGTCGCGTGCCTGCTCCAGGGCTCCGGCGGCGTTGTGCGCGGCCCGCCGGGCCAGGTGGTTCGGGTGCAGTGCCTGAAGCTTACGCATCACCCACACCGCGCCGAACGCGCCCAGCCCCATGTAGAAAAGCCTGCGGATCATCGCGGACGCCTCTCCAGCTCCGCCGCGGCGGGCCTGGCCCGCCTGCGGGAGCCCAGGGCCCTGCGGACGCCGTGGGTGAGGGCCGCGACCTTGATCATCGGCCCGGTGACCAGGTTCTGGGTGACGTCGCTGACCTTGGCCACGTGCCCGCTGACCTGCTTGACGTCCCTGGTGATGGCCTCGATCGCGACCAGCTGCCGGTTGGTCTCGCCGACGGCGGCCGAGACGTCCTCCAGCAGCGGCACGACGCGGTCGCCCAGCTGGGAGACCATCTTGGCGGTCTCGGTGAGCAGCCGGGCCAGCCTGACCATGACGACGGCCATGAAGGAGACCAGGATCGCCCAGGCCATCGCGGCGATCAGCCCCGCGACCTCTCCTGCGGTAAGCATCTGCGGACCCGCTCCCCTCATAGGTTCATAGGTGACCCCGGCCATGGTCGGGCGGATTGCAAAACCCTATCGTGCCCGATACCACTCATCCCCGCTTACCGCGCGCCCCCGGGTGCCCTTCGCGGGAGGTCACTCCCCGCGCAGGAACGCGCGGATCCTGGACCAGCGGTCGGCGAGGCCCGCCTCGGCGCCGTGCCGGGTGGGCTGGTAGTAGCGCCGGTCCCTGAGCTCCTCGGGGGCGTACTCCTGGCGTACCAGGCCGTGCTCGAACTCGTGGGGGTACTTGTAGCCCCTGCCGTGGCCGAGCTGCTTGGCCCCGGCGTAGTGGGAGTCGCGCAGATGGTTGGGGACGTGGCCGATGTTGCCGCGCCGCACGTCCTCGGCGGCCGCGCCGATGGCGTTGATCACCGCGTTGGACTTCGGGGCCAGCGCGCAGTGGATGACGGCCTGGGCCAGGTTGAGCCGCCCCTCGGGAAGGCCGATGAACTCCACCGCCTGGGCGGCGGCCACCGCGACCTGCAGGCAGGTGGGGTCGGCCATGCCGACGTCCTCCGAGGCGAAGATGACGATCCTGCGGGCGATGAACCGGGGGTCCTCCCCCGCCTCGATCATCCGGGCGAGGTAGTGCAGCGCCGCGTCGGCGTCGGAGCCCCGCATGCTCTTGATGAAACCGCTGATCACGTCGTAGTGCTGGTCGCCCTGGCGGTCGTAGCGCACGGCCGCCTTGTCCACCGCCCGCTCCACCACCTCGACGGTGACCTCGCCGTCGGCGATCAGCGCGGCGGCCTCCAGGTAGGTGAGCGACCTGCGGGCGTCGCCACCGGCCAGCCGCACCAGGTGCTCGGCGGCCTCCGGCGCCAGGCTCACCCTCCCGTCCAGGCCGCGCGGGTCGGTGACGGCGCGCTCCAGCACCACCCGGATGTCGTCCTCCGACAGCGACTCCAGGGTCAGCAGCAGCGAGCGCGACAGCAGGGGCGAGATGACGGAGAAGAAGGGGTTCTCGGTGGTGGCGCCGATGAAGGTGACCCAGCGGTTCTCCACGGCGGGCAGCAGGGCGTCCTGCTGCGCCTTGTTGAAGCGGTGCACCTCGTCGACGAACAGGACGGTCTGGCGGCCGGACATGCCCAGCTCGCGCCGGGCCTGCTCGATGGCCGCGCGGACCTCCTTGACGCCCGCCGACACCGCGGAGACCTCCACGAACCGGCGCTTGGTGACACCCGCCACCACGTAGGCGAGCGTGGTCTTACCCGTGCCCGGAGGGCCCCAGAGGAACAGCGACATCGGCGCCTCGGCCTCGACGAGGCGGCGCAGCGGCGTGCCGGGACCCAGCAGGTGCCGCTGGCCGATCACCTCGTCCAGGTTCCGGGGGCGCATCCGCACCGCCAGGGGCTCCTGGCCGCGATGGGCCTCCTCCGCCGCCGAATCGAACAGGCTGTCCACGCCTGAGACAGTACCGCCGCCCGGCGGGGCCCCGGCCCCTCCCGGACGGCGGCGCATCGGACGACCGTGGCGTTCAGGGGCCGTACGGGCTCAGCTTCCCCAGACCGCGACGGCCCCGCTGTGCCCGCTCCGTATCACGTAGTAGAGCGCCACGGCGGCCAGGATCACGGTCAGCGCCGAGACCGCCAGCCCGGCCGGGCGGCCGAATCTGTCACCGCGGGTGACGTGGACGAGGGCCAGCGAGACCGCTCCGAGCGCGAGGGTGACGAGCAGCAAAGGGGTGCCGAGGTCCGCGTGCTCGGCGATGCGCTCGCCGAGCCGGCCCTCGACGGAGGCGAAGCGGCCCTCCTCCAGCGCCTCCCCGCTCTGCCGCGCCACGAAGACGCTCACCGGCACGACCGGGGCGAGCCCGACCACCGCCCAGGTGAGCACGGGCCGCGTGCGCGGCGCCAGCGCGTACGCGGCGGCGAGCACCGCCAGGAGCGGCGTCAGGACCACGGCCGCGTGAACGATCAGGGGGTGAAGGGGCAGGCCGAGGATCTCGTCGAACATGGGGGCGCTCCGGTGGTGCGTGGTTCATCATCAGCAAGTACGGATCCCACCATGGGCGGGTTATGGGGAGCGTGAAGAGATCCCCCCTTCCCCTCTGTCCCCATCTGAGGAATTCCGCCACTTACGTACAGCACATGTTGGGGCCGGTACTCTTTTCGCCAGCCCGTACCCATGGAACATCAATCTTGGAGGACATAGCGGTGAGCGCCGAGGACCGCCAGAGCCAGCTGGCTCGGGAGCACAAAGAGCGGCAGGCGAAGCGTGCCGAGCAGACGAGCGCGTCGAAGCGCAACGTCGTCATCGGAGCCGTCGCCGCGGTGGTCGTCGTCGCGGGGGGACTGTTCGCCGGAGTCACCCTCCTTGGAAACGACGGTGACGACGCGAAGACCAACGCCGCCGCCACCAGTTCACCGGTTCCCTCGGAGACCGCGGCCGTGACGCCGGAGCCGACCTTCACGGCCGATCCGGCCGGCACGAAGTGCTCCTATCGCAAGGACACCAGCGGCAGCCCGGCGAAGAACGTGGGCATGCCGCCGACCAAGCCCAACCTGAAGCTGAAGACCATGACGATCACCACCAACCACGGTGACGTCGTGATCGACCTGGCGACCGCGCAGGCCCCCTGCACGGTCAACTCCTTCGCCTTCCTGGCCAGGAAGAACTTCTTCGACAACACCAAGTGCCACCGCCTGGCCACCCCCGAGAACTCCGGCCTGAGCATGCTGCAGTGCGGCGACCCGCAGGCCAAGGCCGACGGGAAGAACCGGACCGACGGCCAGGGCAGCTCCGGCTACGTCTACGACAGCGAGAACCTCGGCGGGATCCCTTACAGCAAGGGCACGGTCGCGGTGGCCCAGGCCGTCGACGCCGTCAACCAGAACGGCAGCCAGTTCTGGATCTCGCTCGGGAACGAGACCGAGCAGGTGGAGAAGGCCTACACGCCTTTCGGTGTCGTCTCCAAGGGCATGGAGATCCTTGACGAGATCGCCAAGGGCGGGTGGATCACCAATCCCGAGGACATCACCGGTGACGGTGGTTCCACCGCCCCCAAGATCCCGGTGATCATCAAGAACGTGCGGCTCTCCTAGCCGGAACCGTGGCGGCCCGCCGCCGCAGGACGCCCCGCCGGTCGGACGACCGGCGGGGCGTTTTCGCGTCCGCGCCCCGCACGCCCCGGACACGCCCGCGCCCCTCCGTCCTCCACGCCCTCGCGCCACTCACGCCGGACCCCGGCTCCGCACATCCCGGGCAGGTCCCGCCTCGCCCGCCCCGGACGGCGTGCGGACGGCGCGGCCGGTACGCGGCCGCCGCAGACCTCAGCGTGACCGTGTGCGGGCCACGACGCCTCCCCGCCCTTAGGGGACCGGACGCCCCTGGCCGCCGCCCAGGAGGCACGTGAGGCGCACGGAGGGGCACAGGGGGGCACAGGGGGTCATCGCGGCTCATTTCCCGTGGCTCCGGGCTCCGGACACGGCGAGGGCCCCCGGAACACCGTCCGGGGGCCCTCGTCACATCTGGCTCACACCTGGCTCACCTGGCTCACATCCGGGGAGGACCCGGATCAGGCGTCGGCCTTGGGCCTGCCGTCGACGCCCGCCTCCTTGCGCTGCTCCACCGTGATCGGGGTGGGCGCGCCGGTCAGCGGGTCGAACCCGGAGGCCGTCTTCGGGAAGGCGATGACGTCGCGGATGGAGTCGGTGCCCGCCAGGAGCATGCAGATCCGGTCCCAGCCGTAGGCGATGCCGCCGTGCGGCGGGGGGCCGTACTTGAACGCCTCCAGCAGGAAGCCGAACTTGCTCTCCGCGTCCTCCTTGGAGATGCCCAGAACGTCGAAGACGCGCTGCTGCATCTCGGCCCGGTGGATACGGATCGAGCCGCCGCCGATCTCCATGCCGTTGCAGACCATGTCGTAGGCGTAGGCCAGGGCCTCGCCGGGGTGGTCCTGGAAGGTGTCGGCCCATTCGGGCTTGGGGCCGGTGAAGGGGTGGTGGACCGCGGTCCAGCCGCCCTCGCCGTCCTCCTCGAACATGGGGGCGTCGACGATCCACAGGAAGTTCCAGGCCGACTCGTCGATCAGGCCGCAGCGACGGCCGATCTCCAGGCGGGCCGCGCCGAGCAGGTCGCGGGAGGCGGAGGCGGCACCGGCCGCGAAGAAGATCGCGTCACCGGGGGCCGCGCCGACCTTGGCGGCCAGGCCGGTCGACTCGGTCTCCGACAGGTTCTTGGCGACCGGCCCGCCGAGCGTGCCGTCCTCGCCCACCAGCACGTAGGCCAGGCCCCTGGCGCCGCGCGACTTGGCCCACTCCTGCCAGCCGTCCAGCTCCTTGCGGGTCTGCGAGGCGCCGCCCGGCATGACCACGGCACCCACGTACGGCGCCTGGAACACCCGGAAGGTGGTGTCGGCGAAGAAGTCCGTCATCTCGACGAGCTCCTGGCCGAAGCGCAGGTCGGGCTTGTCGGAGCCGTAGCGCGCCATGGCGTCCCGGTAGGTCATCCGGGGCAGGGGCGTCGGCAGCTCGTAGCCGACCGTCTCCTTCCAGATGCGGCCGATGAGCCTCTCGCCCAGCGCGATGACGTCGTCCTGGTCCACGAAGGACATCTCGACGTCGATCTGGGTGAACTCCGGCTGCCGGTCGGCGCGCAGGTCCTCGTCGCGGTAGCACTTGGCGAGCTGGTAGTAACGCTCGAGACCGGCGACCTGGAGAAGCTGCTTGAACAGCTGGGGCGACTGGGGCAAGGCGTACCAGCTGCCGGGCTGGAGCCGGACCGGGACGAGGAAGTCTCGGGCGCCCTCCGGGGTGGAGCGGGTCAGCGTCGGGGTCTCGACGTAGGTGAACCCCTGCTCGTTCATCACCTCGTGGGCGAGGTACGTGGCCCGGGAGCGGATGCGCATCGCGTGCGCGACCTGCTGGCGGCGGATGTCGAGGTAGCGGTACTTCAGCCGCGCCTCCTCCGAGATGCCCGCGGTGCCCTCGATGGGGAACGGCAGCGGCGCGGACTCGCTGAGCACCTCGACCTCGGAGGCGACGACCTCGATCGCGCCGGTCGGCAGCTCGGGGTTCTCGTTGCCCTCGGGGCGGACCCGCACCTCTCCGACGACCTTGACGCAGTATTCGGCGCGCAGGCCGTGGGCGTCGTCCTCCTCGCGGAAGACCACCTGGGCCGAGCCCGAGGCGTCACGCAGGTCGATGAAGACCACGCCGCCGTGGTCGCGGCGCCGCGCCACCCACCCGGCGAGCGTCACCCGCTGCCCGGTGTGCTCCTCGCGCAGTGATCCCGCTTCGTGCGTGCGGATCATTTGTCCAGTCTCTCCTTCAACATCGTGACGATCTCGGCGAGCGGTACGGCGCTCTGGTCCCCGCTGCCCAGGTCCTTGACCTGGGCGGTCCCCGCGGCGATGTCCCGCTCGCCGAGGATCACCGCGTAGCCGGCACCCGAGCGGTCGGCGCCCTTCATGGCGCCCTTGACGCCCTTGCCGCCGAACGACATGTCGGCGGCCAGGCCCGCCCGGCGCAGCTCGGTGACGAGCTGGAACATCCGGCGGCGCGCCTCCTCGCCCAGCGGCACACCGTACACCTGCACGCGCGCCTCGGCGCTCTCGTCCCCGAACAGGCCCTCGGCCTCCATGGCCATGACCGTGCGGTCGACGCCCAGCGCCCAGCCGACGCTGGGCAGGGCGGGCCCGCCGAGCATCTCGCTCAGCCCGTCGTAGCGGCCACCGCCGCCCACCGCGGACTGCGAGCCGAGCCCGTCGTGGACGAACTCGAACGTGGTGCGCGTGTAGTAGTCGAGGCCGCGGACGAGCCGGGGGTCGTCGGTGTAGGCCACGCCGGAGGCGGTCAGCAGCGAGCGGACCTCCTCGTGATAGGCCTTGCACGCCTCGCACAGGTGGTCGACGACCAGCGGCGCGCCGGCCAGCTGCGCCTGCACCTCGGGGCGCTTGTCGTCGAGCACGCGCAACGGATTGATCTCGATTCGCTGCCGGGTGGGCTCGTCGAGGTCGAGGCCGCGCAGGAAGTCCTGGAGCGCGGCCCGGTAGACGGGACGGCACACCTTGTCGCCCAGCGTGTTGATCAGCAGCCGGACCCCGGTGAGCCCCAGGGCGGCGTAGCCGTCGACGGCGAGCAGGATCAGCTCGGCGTCGAGCGCCGGGTCCTCCGAGCCCAGCGCCTCGGCGCCGACCTGCCAGAAGTGGCGGTAGCGGCCCTTCTGGGCCCGCTCGTAGCGGAACTGGCTGCCCGAGTACCAGAGCTTCACCGGCAGCTGCCCGTTGTGCAGGCCGTGCTGCAGGACCGCCCGCACCACCGACGCGGTGCCCTCGGGGCGCAGCGTGATGGAGCGCCCGCCCTTGTCCTCGAAGGTGTACATCTCCTTGGAGACGATGTCGGTCGACTCGCCGACACCGCGGACGAACAGCGCGGTGTCCTCGAAGACCGGGGTCTCGATGTAGCCGTAGCCCGCGCGGCGGGCGGGCTCGGTGAGCGCCTCGCGCACGGCGAGCGCCCGCTCGGAGCGCGGCGGAAGCCAGTCGAAGGTGCCCTTGGGCGCCTGCAAAGTCATTTTCTAAAGTCCCCTGCCGGGGCCGCGGTCGTGCCCGGCTCCCGCGGGGCCCGCGGGAGCCGCTCCCGCGGCCGCCTTCGCCTCCGCGAGGTACGGGTTGGTGGCACGCTCGTGACCGATCGTGGTCTGTGGTCCGTGGCCGGGCAGGACCACCGTGTCCTCCGGCAGCGGCAGGCACTTGGCCGCCAGGCTGCGCAGGATGGTCGGGTAGTCGCCGCCCGGAAGGTCTGTGCGGCCGATGGAGCCGGCGAACAGCAGGTCGCCCGAGAACAGCACGTCCGGGATCTCCTCGGTGCTGGGCAGCCTGAAGGTCACCGACCCCCTGGTATGGCCGGGGGTGTGGTCGACGGTGAGCTCCAGGCCCGCCAGCCGCAGCACCTCGCCGTCGGCGAGCTCGCGCACGTCGTCGGGCTCGGTGAAGGTGAGCCCGCCGAACATCTGCTGCTTCGTCGACAGCGACAGCCCCTTGCCCGGATCGGACAGCAGATCGCGGTCCTCCGGGTGGATCCACGCGGGAACGTCACGCGCGCCGCAGACCGGGGCGACCGACCACATGTGGTCGATGTGCCCGTGGGTGACCAGCACCGCGACCGGCTTGAGCCGGTGCTCGCGCAGCAGGTCGTCGAGGTCGCCGACGGCGTTCTGACCGGGATCGACGACCACGCACTCCTCGCCCGCGGCGGGAGCGACGAGGTAACAGTTGGTCTGGAAGGACCCTGCGGGAAAGCCGGCGATGAGCATCTGCCTCAGCTGATCTCGTCAAGAATGCGGATGGGAATGTAACCGAAGGGTACCGGTGCGGGTCGGCGGGCTGCGAACCATTACCCATTGGCCGATACGATTCGCCCACCTCATTAAGTACTACTCGGCACTCGGGAGGGCGAAGCGGTGAGCGGCAAGGAGCGCCAGAAGCAGTTGGCGCGCGAGCACTACGAGCGGCAGATGCAGCGACGCGTCGAACGCGAGGCCAAGGTCAAGCGCAACGCGATCATCGGCAGCACCGCGGCCGGTGTGGTCGTGGTGGCGGGTGTGATCGCCGCGACGACCATGTTCGGGGGCTCCGACACGACGGCGACCGCGACCACCGACCCGGCCCCGTCGGACAACGCCTCCCCGGCCGCCTCGGAGGCCGCGGGCCCGCAGCCCAAGGCCTTCGACCCGGCGAGCGGCACCTGCGGCTACGTCGCGGAGGCGGGCGGCGGCCCGGCCAAGAACGTGGGCCTGCCCCCGGAGAAGGTCGACCTGACGCCCAAGAAGATGACCCTGAAGACCAACCTGGGCGACATCGTCATCAAGGTGTCGGCCGACAAGACCCCGTGCACGGTCAACTCCTTCGCCTTCCTGGCGCAGAAGAAGTACTTCAACGGCTCCAAGTGCCACCGGCTGGGCTCCGACCAGTTCCCGATGCTGCAGTGCGGCGACCCGCTGGCCAAGGCCGACGGCAAGAACCCCACCGACGGCCAGGGCGGCCCCGGCTACCGCTTCGTGAACGAGAACCTGGAGGGCGCCAAGTACACCCGCGGCGTCGTGGCCATGGCCAACAGCGGTCCCGACACCAACGGCAGCCAGTTCTTCATGGTCTACGGCGACACCCAGCTGCCGGCGCAATACACGCCGTTCGGTACGGTCACCAAGGGCCTGGAGATCCTCGACAAGGTGAACAAGGCGGGCTTCCTTCCCCCGGGGGACGGCGGCACCGGGGCGCCGAAGGAAACCGTCGAAATCAAAGACGTGACAATGTCCAGTTAGAGCTGACGTAATACATACAAGGGGCGGTAAGTCCCGAAAGGCTGATGAAAGTGCGGGAGGACACGGTGAGCACCGACCCGTGGGGCCGGGTAGACGACGACGGCACCGTCTACGTACGTACGGCTGAGGGAGAGCGGGCCGTCGGGTCCTGGAAGGCCGGCGAACCGGAGGAGGCGCTTGCCTACTTCCATCGCAAGTTCGACGAGCTGGCCGGGCAGGTCGCCCTGCTGGAACAGCGGGTCCGCGGCACCGACCTGCCACCCGCCCAGGCCGAGGCGACGATCGTCAAGCTTCGCGAGGCGATCACCGACGCGCACGCGGTCGGCGATCTCGACGCGCTGCTGAACCGCCTCAACGCCCTCACGGAGCTGGTCGCCCAGCGCCGGGAGGAGGTCAAGGCCGCTCGCGACGTGGCCAGGGCCGAGGCCAAGGGCGTCAAGGAGCGGATCGTCGCCGAGGCCGAGCGCATCGCCGACGACACCACCCACTGGAAGACCGGTGGCGAGCGGCTGCGCCAGCTGATCGAGGAGTGGAAGGCCGCCGAGCGCATCGACCGGGTGACCGAGGCCGCGCTGTGGAAGCGCCTCTCGGCGGCCCGTACGGCCTTCGCCAAGCGGCGCAAGGCCTACTTCGCGGGGCTGGACGAGCAGCGTGAGGGCGTGCGTTCCACCAAGGAGCGCATCGTGGCCGAGGCCGAGACGCTGGCCTCGTCCACCGACTGGGGCGCCACCGCGTCGGCCTACCGCGAGCTGATGCAGGAGTGGAAGACGGCGGGCAGGGCCTCCCGCGAGGTCGAGGACGAGCTCTGGGGTCGCTTCAAGGGCGCCCAGGACCAGTTCTTCCAGGCGCGGTCGGCCGTCTTCGCCGAGCGCGACGCCTCGCTGGCGGCCAACGCCGAGATCAAGGAGCAGCTCCTGGTCGAGGCGGAGAAGATCCTTCCGGTCACCGACGCCCGCGCCGCCAGGAGCGCCCTGCGCAACCTCCTGGAGCGATGGGAGGCCGCGGGCCCGGTCCCGCGCGAGCAGCGCGACCGCCTGGAGGGTGGCCTGCGCAAGATCGACGAGGCGGTCCGCAAGGCCGAGGAGACGGAGTGGAAGCGCTCCAACCCCGAGGCCCGCGCCCGCGCGCAGAACACGGTCGACCAGCTGCGCAAGTCGATCGCACAGCTGGAGAGCCGCCTGGCCAAGGCCAGGGACGCGGGCAAGGACAAGGACGTCAAGGACTCCGAGGAGGCCCTGGCCGCCCGCCGTTCCTGGCTGGAGGAGGCGGAGCGCACGCTCGCCGAGTTCTCCTGACGCCCGGCGCCGTCACCGGCTGACGACGCGACCCCGGGGCCGCGGGGACACTCCCACCACGGGAGTGCTCCTCGCGGCCCCGCCGCCTGTGGCGGGGCCGCCGGGCACGGACGGGCACGGACGGGCCGGTCGCGAGGCAGGCGGGGTCGCCGGAGGGGCCGTACGGGACGGAGCGGGCGGGAGCCCTCAGGAACCGGCGCCGCTGACCCGGTAGACGTCGTAGACGCCCTGGATGTTGCGGACGGCCTTCAGGACGTGGCCCAGGTGCTTGGGATCGCCCATCTCGAAGGTGAACTTGCTGATCGCCACCCTGTCCCTGGACGTCGTCACCGACGCCGACAGGATGTTGACGTGCTGGTCGGAGAGGGTGCGGGTCACGTCGGAGAGCAGCCGGGGCCGGTCGAGCGCCTCGACCTGCAGCGCGACCAGGAACACCGAGTCGTCGGCGGCGGACCAGGCGACCTCGACCAGGCGGTCGGGCTCGGACTGGAGCTGGTCCATGTTGGGACAGTTGGTGCGGTGCACCGACACGCCGTGCCCGCGGGTGACGAAGCCCACGATCTCGTCGCCGGGCACGGGGGTGCAACATCGCGACAGGCGTACCCAGACGTCGGAGTCGCCCGCGACGACCACTCCCGCGCCGCCGCTGCCGCGGGGGCGCCCGCGCAGCTTGGTCGGCACGGAGGTCTCGGCGATGTCGTCCTCGGCGCCCTCGACTCCCCCGATGGACGTCACGAGCTTCTGCACGACCGTCTGCGCGGCCACGTGGCCCTCACCGACGGCCGCGTAGAGCGCGGAGACGTCCGGGTAGCGCAGGTCCCTGGCGAGGGCCAGGAGGGACTCTCCGGACATCAGGCGCTGCAGCGGCAGGCCCTGCTTGCGCATGGCGCGGCCGATCGCCTCCTTGCCCGCCTCGATCGCGGTCTCGCGGCGCTCCTTGGAGAACCACTGCCGGATCTTGTTGCGGGCCCGGCCGGACTTGACGAACTTCAGCCAGTCGCGCGAGGGGCCCGCGTCGGGCGACTTGGAGGTGAAGATCTCCACCGTGTCGCCGTTGCCCAGGCGCGACTCCAGAGGCACCAGGCGGCCGTTGACCCTGGCCCCGATACAGCGGTGGCCCACCTCGGTGTGCACGGCGTAGGCGAAGTCGACGGGCGTCGCGTTCTCCGGCAGGGCGATGACCTGGCCTCTGGGGGTGAAGACGTAGACCTCGGAGACCGACAGGTCGAACCTGAGCGACTCCAGGAACTCGCCCGGGTCGGCGGTCTCCTTCTGCCAGTCGAGGAGCTGGCGCAGCCACGCCATGTCGCTGGCGGGCTTCAGCTTCGTCCCGGGAGGACCGGAGACGGTCATGTCCTCCTTGTACTTCCAGTGCGCCGCCACGCCGTACTCGGCCCTGTGGTGCATGCCGTGGGTGCGGATCTGCAGCTCCACCGGCTTGCCCTCGGGGCCGATGACCGTGGTGTGCAGCGACTGGTACATGTTGAACTTGGGCATCGCGATGTAGTCCTTGAACCGGCCGGGGACCGGGTTCCATCGCGCGTGGATCGTGCCGAGCGCCGCGTAGCAGTCGCGGACCGAGTCGACCAGCACCCGGATGCCGACCAGGTCGTAGATGTCGTCGAAGGCGACGTCCCTGGCGATCATCTTCTGGTAGACGGAGTAGTAGTGCTTGGGGCGGCCCTTGACGGCCGCGCGGATCTTGGCGTCGCGCAGGTCTCCGGAGACCTTCTCGATGACCTCCTGCAGGAACAGGTCCCTGCGCGGGGCCCGCTCCGACACCATCCGGGCGATCTCGTCGTACCGCTTGGGATAGAGCATGGCGAACGCGAGGTCCTCCAGCTCCCACTTGATGGTGTTCATGCCCAGCCGGTGGGCGAGCGGCGCGAAGATCTCCAGCGTCTCCCGCGACTTCTGGTGCCGCTTGTGCTCGGGCAGGTAGCGCATGGTGCGCATGTTGTGCAGCCGGTCGGCGAGCTTGATCACCAGCACCCGGATGTCGCGGGACATCGCCACGACCATCTTGCGCACGGTCTCGGCCTCGGCCGCGGCGCCGAACTTGACCTTGTCGAGCTTGGTGACGCCGTCGACCAGCAGCGCGATGTTGTCGCCGAAGTCCGAGCGCAGCTCGTCGAGACCGTAGGCGGTGTCCTCGACGGTGTCGTGCAGCAGCGCCGCGCACAGCGTCTCGTCGTCGGTGCCGAGCTCGGCCAGGATCGTGGCCACCGCCAGCGGATGGGTGATGTACGGGTCGCCGCTCTTACGCTTCTGGTCGCGGTGGTGGTAGGCGGCCACGTCGTAGGAGCGCTCGATGAGCCGCAGGTCCGCCTTCGGGTGGGTCGCGCGGACCGTCCGGAACAGCGGCTCCAGGACCGGATTCATGCCGCCACCCCACTGCCCCCCAAAACGTGCGAGCCTTCGCCTTACCGCCGGCTTCTCCTCGGCGGCTCCGGACATGGCGGAACCGGCATCGCCTGCTGGGACGGCCGTCTCGGGACCGCCACCGCCGGCGGTCGCGTCGGGGACGACCACATCACGGGGCACTCAGACTCCTTACGTTCGAGTCCAGATCCCTCAGTGTATCCAGACGGGGTTGTGTGCATTTGTCCGCGGGGTCGATCAAACGACGACGAGAGGGTGCAACTCCACGTCGGTCAGGCGCTCGCGGCCCTTGAGGAAGGCCAGCTCCATGAGCACGGCGATCGCGACGACGTCGGCGCCCGCCCTGCGGACCAGCTCCACCGCCGCGCGCGCCGTACCTCCGGTGGCGAGCACGTCATCGACGATGAGGACGCGCTCCCCGGGGGTGAAGGCGTCCCGGTGAACCTCGATGGTGGCGGAGCCGTACTCCAGATCGTAGGACGCCTCAAGCGTCTCAGAGGGCAGTTTGCCTTTCTTCCGTACCGGGACGAAGCCCGCGCCCGCCCGGATGGCGACCGGGGCGGCCAGGATGAACCCCCGCGCCTCGATTCCGACGATCTTGTCCACCTCGTACAGCCCGGCCAGTTCCTCGGTCACCGCGGTGAACACCACCGGGTCGGCGAGCAGGGGGGTGATGTCCTTGAACAGCACTCCGGGCTGCGGGTAGTCGGGCACGTCGCGGATGCGGTCGAGGATCAGGCTGCTCAGCTCGGTCATGGTCGGCGCTCCTGTGGAGATCTCGGGGTGGGAAACACCGGGGGGCCGGTGGTGCCGGGGGCGGTGGAGAGAGCGGGAAGGGACGGGAAAGGCGCGGGGAACCGGGGAACCAGGGAACCGGTGGCGCCGGAGAGGGCGGGGAGGTGCGGGAGACACCGGGAAACGATGGCGCGGGGAAGGCGACGACAGGTAAGGAAAACGCCTCCGCTCCCCGTGCGGGGAGCGGAGGCGCGGACGTGCTCGTGCTTACTTCTTCCTCCGCTTGTCACCGGCCGGGGAGGTCCGGCCGGCGGCCGGGGCGGCGCCGTTGGAGGCGCCGTTGGAGGCTCCGGCGGTGACCGGCTGACGCACCGTCTTGATCCCGGAACCGCCTCCGTGCGCGGCGAGCCTGTTGGCGATCTCCGTGTAGAGCGTCTCGCGCTCCTTCAGCGTGACCAGCAGCGGCGTCGCGACGCACAGCGAGGAGTAGGTGCCGACGAGCATGCCGACGAACAGCGACAGCGACAGGTCCTTCAGCGTTCCCGCGCCGAACAGCGTGGTGCCGATGAAGAGGATCGCCGCGACCGGCAGGATCGCCACCAGGGTGGTGTTCAGCGACCGGATCAGCGTGTGGTTCAGCGCGTTGTTGGCGGCCTCGGTGTAAGTGATCTTGGAGGTCCTGCCGATCTTGGCGGTGACCTCCTTGATCATGTCGAAGACGACGACGGCGTCGTACAGCGAGTATCCGAGGATCGTCAGGAAGCCCAGCAGAGTCGCCGGGGTGACCTCGAAGCCGGACCAGGCGTAGACGCCGGCGGTGATCACCAGGTCGTGCAGCAGCGCCACGACGGCGGCCAGCGCCATCTTCCACTCGAAGGCCATCGTCAGGTACAGGATGATCGCCAGCATGAAGACGATCAGTCCGATGATGGCCTTGTTGGCCACCTGACCGCCCCACGAGGCACCGATCACCTGCAGGTTGACCTGGTCCACCGGCAGCTTGAACTCGGTGGAGACGGCCTTCTGCATCTTGGTGACCTGGTCGGCCGGGAGGCTCTCCGTGGTGACCCGCCAGCCGTTCTGGGTCGTCTGCGCGATGACCTGGTGCGCGCCGGCGTCGGTGAACGTGGCGCGCACCTGCTCGATGTTGGCGGTCGGGGCCTTGAAGGAGAAGACGGACCCGCCCTTGAACTCCACGCCCAGGTTGAGGCCGTTGAAGACCAGCCCGGCGATGGAGATCACCAGCAGGACTGCGGAAAGGGAGTACCAGAGCTTCTTGCGGCCGACGAAGTCGACGTCGACCTCGCCCCGGTACAGCCGGCGCGCGATGCCGGACATCAGGCCTCCTGCGGAACGGTCTTGGGAGCGACGGGAGCCTCACTCATGCGCTCGGCGTCGAGCCCGGAGAGCTTGTGCCCCTTGGCGAAGAACGGCAATCTGGCCAGCATCGCGACGAACGGCTTGGTGAACATGAACACCACCGCGATGTCGATGAGCGTGGTCAGGCCCATGGCGAAGGCGAACCCGGCCACACCGCCGACCGCCAGGAAGTAGAGCACCACGGCGGCGATGAACATGACGGCGTCGGCGATGAGGATCGTCCGCCGGGCGCGGACCCAGGCGACCTCGATGGCCGTGCGCAGCGAGCGCCGGCCCTCCTTCATCTCGTCGCGGATCCGTTCGAAGTAGACGATGAACGAGTCCGCGGTGATACCGATCGAGACGATCAGTCCGATGATGTGCGGCAGCGAGAGGCGGAAGCCCGCGAACGCGCCGAGCAGCACGACGGCCTGGTAGGTCACGATCGTGGCCACCACGAGGCTCAGCACCGACACGATGCCCAGACCCCGGTAGTAGAGCATCGAGTAGACGACGACCAGCAGGAGGCCGATCGCGCCCGCGATGAGACCGCCGCGCAGCTGGTCGGCGCCCAGCGTGGAGGAGACCTCCTCGATGGAGCTCTTCTCGAACTTCAGCGGCAGCGCGCCGTACTTGAGCTGGTTGGCCAGCTCGTCGGCCGTCACCTGGGTGAAGCTGCCGGAGATCTGCGCCCGGCCGCCGGTGATGGGCTCCTGGATGACGGGCGCGGAGATGACCACGCCGTCGAGGACCATGGCGACCTGGTTGCGGGGAGCCTGCGAGTTGAAGGCCGTGGTGGTGACCTTCGACCACTGGTCGGGACCCTGGCCCTTGAAGGCGAGCTGGACGAGCCACTCACCGGTGGTCTGGTCGACGCCGGAGGACGCGCTGTCGATCGAGGTGCCGGTCACGGCCGCCTTGTCCAGCACGAACTTGGTGCTGCCGTCCTGGCTGCAGCCGACGTACTGCTTGTCCGGCGCGTCCTGGGCGCCCACCCCCGCGTCCTTGGCGCAGTCGAGCGTCTCGAACCGCTTGAGCGCCGCGGGGTCGATCCCGGTGGGGTCGACGCCCGCCATGGGGTCGTCGGGCGCCGTCGGCGGGACCGTCGGCGCGGCGCTGGCGTCGGGCGTGGCACTGGCGTCCGGGGCCGCGCTCTTGCCCGGCTTGGCGGGCTTGTCACCCTTGTCGCCGCTCGGCTCGGCGGAGGGCGCGGGAGTGGCGCCGGGGCTCGGGTTGGTCAGCGCCGACGACAGGGCGCGGCCGGCCGGGGAGGCTCCCGGGTCGGGCGCGGCGGTCGTGCCGGGCTTCGGGGTCCCCGACTCGGCGGGCTTGGACTCCTTGTTGCCCTTGCGCCCGGAGGCGGTGGGCGAGGGAGTCGGCGTCGGCGCCTGGGTGGAGAGCTGGCCCGGGGGCGGAGGCGACCCGGCCCCGATCGCCAGCACTTGGCGGAACCTCAGCTCCGCGGTGGTGCCGACCAGCTTGACGACTTCCTCCTGGCCAGCTCCGGGAACGGAGATGACGATGTTGTCACCGGATTTGGCGACCTCGGCGTCGGAGATGCCGCTGCCGTTCACCCGCTCGCGGATGATGTTCACGGCGAGGTCGAGGCTCTCCTGCGAGGGAGCGCCCCCGTTCGGCGTGACGGGCTGCAGCGTCACGGTCGTGCCGCCGGCGAGGTCGAGGCCATACTCCGGGGTGTACGCCTTGTTGAGGAGCATCGCCCCGCCCATGGCGAGAATGATCGCCAGAAGCACCAGGAGCATGCGCCCCGGTCTGCTCTGGCCGCTGGTCGGTCGGGCCACTGGTCGTCAGTTCTTTCGGTTATAGGGGGTTGGAGGTGAGGCTACTCACGGCTTCTTGCTCGTCGTGTCGTGGTCTGCACCTTGCTGTTCCGCCGTCTCCACGACACCGTGGTCGACAGCCTTGACATTCTCCTCCTCCGCGTCGTCAACGGGAACCAGGACACGGCCGATGGCCGCCTTGACCCAGCGGGTCTCCACGCCGGGGGCGATCTCCAGGATCACGTCGTCGGCGTCGATGGCCACCACGGTCGCGAAAAGACCCGTCGTGGTCATGACACCGGTGCCCGGCGTGAGACTGTTCTGCATCTTGACCTGCTCCTGCTGCCGCTTGCGCTGCGGCCGGATGAGCAGGAAGTAGAACACCACGACCATGAGAGCGATCATGATCAGGCTCGAATAGTTGCCGCCCACAGGGCCGCTCCCTCTCTTGAGATTGACCGGCGGAAGCCGGACGTCACATACGGCCACGCCGCTCAGCACGTCAGCCTACACAGCCAGCCAAGGCTCGGAGTTTAGGCGAGCTGTTAAGAGCGCGGCAACGAAGTCACGTTTTGGCGCGCAGGGAAGTTCCCATTTCGATACGGTTGTCATCGATCTGTGATCAATCCTGTACGACTTCCCTACCGACTCCCAACGTTAGACGGCTCCAGGATCATCCTCAAGATCGATGAGAAACGAGGCCCCGAAGGCGTCCGGCGGGGGCACCAATCCCAGATGGGTCCAGGCCGCCGCGGTCGCCACCCGGCCACGGGGGGTGCGGGCCAGCAGTCCCTGCCGCACCAGGAACGGCTCGGCGACCACCTCCACCGTCTCCGGCTCCTCCCCCACCGCGACCGCCAGTGTCGACAGCCCCACCGGCCCGCCGCCGAACTTGCGCAGCAGCGCCCCGAGCACCGCCCGGTCGAGCCGGTCGAGCCCCTCGGCGTCGACCTCGTAGAGGTTGAGCGCGGCGGAGGCGACATCCCTGGTGACGACGCCCTCGGCGCGCACCTCGGCGAAGTCGCGGACCCGGCGCAGCAGCCGGTTGGCGATGCGGGGGGTGCCCCGGGAGCGGCCGGCGATCTCGCGGGCGGCGTCGCCGGGGAGCGTGACGCCCAGCAGGCGTGAGGAGCGGTGCAGCACCTCCTCCAGCTCGGCGACCCCGTAGAAGTCCATGTGCGCGACGAAGCCGAAGCGGTCGCGCAGCGGCGCGGGGAGCATGCCGGCCCGGGTGGTGGCGCCGACCAGGGTGAACGGGGCGATCTCCAGCGGGATCGCGGTCGCCCCGGGACCCTTGCCCACCACGATGTCGACGCGGAAGTCCTCCATCGCGAGGTAGAGCATCTCCTCGGCGGGCCTGGCCATCCGGTGGATCTCGTCGATGAACAGGACCTCGCCCTCGGAGAGGGTCGACAGGATCGCCGCGAGGTCGCCGGCCCGCTCCAGCGCGGGCCCCGAGGTGATCCTGAGGGGCACGGAGAGCTCGGTCGCGATGATCATGGAGAGGGTCGTCTTGCCCAGCCCGGGCCCGCCGCTCATCAGCACGTGGTCCGGCGGCCGGTTGCGCCGCAGCGCGCTCTGCAGCACCAGCGACAGCTGCTCGCGCACCCGCGTCTGGCCGATGAACTCCTCCAGCCGCTTGGGCCGCAGCGCCGCCTCGATGTATCTCTCGTCGCCCTCGGCGTCCGGCGACACCAGATCACGGTCGGAACTCACGCCGCCCCTCCCCTGCTCGCCGCGCGGCGGAACCGCCGGAGCCCCTTCGGGCACCGCGTGGCGGCCCCGCCCACCGTCTCCCGGCACACGTCCCGTACGGCGCGCTCGCCTCTCATCGCACGCTCAGCGCGCGGAGCGCGGCCTTGAGCAGGGCCGCGACCTGCGGGGTGCGGCCCTCGGCCAGCTCGGCGGCGGCCTGCGGCTCGACGGTGGCGACCGCCTCGTCGGCGTCTCTCCCCGAGTAGCCCAGACCGACCAGCCCGGAGTGGACCTGGGCGCGCCAGGCGGGCGCGGCGGCGCGGCCGTCGAGCGCGGCGCTGACGGCCTCCTCCGGCGTGCCGAGCTTGTTCTTGAGGTCGACGATGATCCGCTGGGCGCCCTTCGGGCCCACCCCGGGGACCCTCGTCAGCGCCTTGACGTCGGCGGAGGCCACCGCCACCCGGAGCGCGTTGGGAGTGTGCACGGCCAGCATCGCCAGGGCGACCTTGGGGCCGACCCCGCTCGCCGTCTGCAGCATCTCGAAGATGCCGCGCTCGTCGTCGGTGACGAAGCCGAACAGGGTGAGCGACTCCTCGCGGACCACCAGCGAGGTGGCGAGCCTGGCCTCCTCGCCCGTCCTGAGCGTCGCCAGCGTGCCCGGCGTGCAGTGCACGAGGACCCCCACCCCGCCGACCTCGACGACCGCCCCGTCAGCGGTGATCGCGGTCACCTGCCCTCGCACCGAGGCGATCACTTCGCGGTTCCTCTCGGGTGTCCGGCCCTGCCACGGCCTCGGAAGTAGGCGGCGGGGGTGGTGGTGGCGCCCGCCGCCTTCGCGGCGGCCTCGGCCAGCCTGCTCTGGGCCCCGCCCCGCCACACGTGGCAGATCGCGAGGGCGAGCGCGTCGGCGGCGTCGGCGGGCTTGGGCATGGCGTCCAGCCGCAGCAGCCGGGTCACCATCGTGCCGACCTGCTGCTTGTCGGCCGTGCCGCTGCCGGTGATGGCGGCCTTGACCTCGGACGGCGTGTGCAGCGCGACCGGCAGGCCCCTGCGGGACGCGCACAGGATCGCCACGGCGGAGGCCTGCGCGGTGCCCATCACGGTCCTGAGGTTGTGCTGGGCGAAGACCCGCTCCACGGCCACCGCGTCGGGCCGGACCTCGTCGAGCCACCGCTCGATGCCCGCCTCGATCGCCACCAGCCGGGCGCCGATCTCGTCGTCGGCGGGGGTGCGGACGACCCCGACCTTGACCAGGCTCAGCGGCGCGCCGGGCCTCCCCTCGACGGCGCCGAGCCCGCATCGGGTAAGCCCGGGATCGACCCCCATCACCCGCAACTCGGGCAACCGCACCGACACGCCTCCGCTCGCCGAACACCTGTTCGGTGGCAGACTCTACCGCGTGGGAGCGGCCCGCGCACGGCTCTTCCCCGGCCCGCCGGAGGGGCCGCGAGCCGGTCCCGGGCTCACAGGTGCTGGGCGGCGGGTTCCGCGTCCTCTGCGTCCTCGTCGTCGCTCTTCTTGTCGCGCAGCCGGTCCAGGCGGTTCATCACCGGCGAGGCCGAGATCCCGTGGATGGCCAGGGAGGCCAGCACGGTGAAGGCGACCACGGCCCAGAGCTCCTCGGCGGGCACGCCGAAGTCGGCCTGGCCGAGGGCGTAGGCGAGGTAGAACAGCGAGCCGATGCCGCGGATGCCGAAGAACGCCGTCGCGACGCGCTCGCGCGGCCCCGCCCTGCCGCCCAGCTCGGCGAGCCAGCCGGTCAGCGGCCGGATGACCAGCAGCAGCAGGAGGCCGACCGCGGCACCCCGCCAGGTGAGCGCGGACAGGCCGCCCATCGCGACGAAACCGCCGAGCAGCATGATCAGCCAGGCGGTGAACAGCCGCTCGAGCTGCTCGATGAAGCCGTGCAGCACCCCGTTGTAGCCGTGGCTGCGCTCGGCCGCCCTGATGGTGCAGGCGGTCACGAACACCGCGATGAAGCCGTAGCCGTGCACCAGCTCGGTGAGGCCGTAGGCCAGGAACGTCGCGGCCAGCGCCACGAAGCCGTCGCGGTGCTCGGCCAGCCGCAGGTCGGACTTCTGGGCGCGGAAGAAGAGCCGCCCCAACCCCTTGCCGATCAGCAGGCCGCACACCACGCCCGCGGCGCACCGGTAGAGCAGGTCCACCAGCGTCCACTCGGCGATCCAGCCGACACCCCCGCTGACGGCCAGCGCGATCGCGGCGTACACCAGGGGGAAGGCCAGGCCGTCGTTGAGGCCCGCCTCGGAGGTGAGGGTGAAGCGGACCTCGTCGTCGGCCTTCTCCGAGTCGACGGGCTCGCCGACCTGCACGTCGGAGGCGAGCACCGGGTCGGTCGGCGCGAGCACCGCGCCCAGCAGCAGCGCCGCGGCCAGGGGCCAGCCGAGCAGGCCGTACGCCGCGGCGGCCACGGCGAGGACGGTCAGCGGGAGCGTCCACCCCAGCAGGCGCCAGGTCGAGGACCAGTCGTGCCGCCCGAAGGGCCGGTTGATGGCCAGCCCGGCGCCCATGAGCGAGATCAGCACGCAGATCTCGGTGGCGTGCTCGACCAGCGCCCGGTGAGCCACCGGATCGGGATCGGGCAGCTCCAGGGGCAGGGCGTAGAGGAGGAGGCCGCCCAGCAGGCAGGCCAGCGGGAGCGAGAAGGGACGGCGGTTGAGGAGCCGCGGCAGCGTGGCCGCGAGCAGCGCGGCGACCCCCGCCACGGCAAAGATCAGGTCAGGATTGCCCATTGTCCGCGTGATATGCCCTTGACCACGCGGACAAACCTCGCAGACAACCCGAGATCACACCGAATGGTCCGGGTTACGCGTCGAGCTTCTCCATGACCTCGTCGGAGACGTCGAAGTTGGCCCAGACGTTCTGCACGTCGTCGCTGTCCTCGAGGGCGTCGATCAGCCTGAAGACCTTGCGGGCGCCGTCCTCGTCCAGCGGGACGTTCATCGTCGGCATGAAACTGGACTCGGCCGAGTCGTAGTCGATCCCGGCCTCCTGCAGGGCCTTGCGGACCGGGACGAGGTCGGTGGCCTCGGAGACGACCTCGAACTGGTCGCCCAGGTCGTTGACCTCCTCGGCGCCCGCGTCGAGGACCGCGACCAGCACGTCGTCCTCGGCCAGCTCACCCTTGGGGACGAGCACGACGCCCTTGCGGTTGAACATGTAGGACACCGAGCCGGGGTCGGCCAGCGAGCCGCCGTTGCGGGTCAGCGCGACGCGGACCTCGGAGGCGGCGCGGTTGCGGTTGTCGGTGAGGCACTCGATCAGCACCGCGACGCCGCCGGGGGCGTAACCCTCGTACATGATGGTCTGCCAGTCGGCGCCGCCGGCCTCCAGGCCGCCGCCGCGCTTACGGGCACGCTCGATGTTGTCGATCGGGACCGAGCTCTTGCGCGCCTTGGTGATGGCGTCGTACAGCGTCGGGTTGCCGTCCGGATCGGGTCCGCCGGTCCGGGCCGCGACCTCGATGTTCTTGATGAGCTTGGCGAACAGCTTGCCGCGCTTGGAGTCGAGCGCGGCCTTCTTGTGCTTCGTCGTCGCCCATTTGGAGTGGCCGGACATCGCCTAGAGCTCCCTCACCATCTCAGCGAAATATGAATGCACACCGACATCCCCGGTAAGTTCCGGGTGGAAGGACGTGGCGAGCAGCGGTCCTTGGCGGACCGCGACGATCCTATCCCCAGGTTCGGCCAGCGCCAGCACTTCGACCTCCGAACCCACGGATTCCACCCAGGGCGCGCGGATGAAGACGGCCCGCATGCCGCCGCGGCCGGCGAAGTCGACGTCGGCCTCGAAGGAGTCGACCTGGCGGCCGAAGGCGTTGCGGCGGACGACCATGTCGATGCCGCCGATCGTCTGCTGACCTTCGATCCCGCCCTCGATCCGGTCGGCCAGCATGATCATTCCAGCGCAGGAGCCGTAGGCGGGCATGCCCGCCTTGATCCGCATCCGAAGTGGTTCGAGCAGGTCGAAGGTCTCGGCGAGCTTCCACATCGTGGTGGACTCGCCGCCCGGGATGACGAGGCCGTCGACCGCCTCCAGCTCACGGGGACGCCGTACGGTGACCGCTCTGGCGCCCACCGCCTCCAGGGAGCGCACGTGCTCGCGCACGTCTCCTTGCAGCGCGAAGACGCCGATCGTGGGGACGATGGTCACCGGTGGTCCTTCCCGTCCGGGTGAGATGCCCCTTCAGCGTATGGCCACCCCTCGTACCGGCCCAAACCGGTTCACGCTCCGGCCCGGCGCGGAATCCGCGCCGTGACGACGGCCCGGATCCCCGTTCCCGTGCCGGGGCCGTCCGGGGCCGTCCGGGGCCGTCCGGGGCCGGGGAGCCGCGGGTCCCCGGCCGGAACGCGTCGCGGGTGCCCCGCCGCACGTGCGGCGGGGCACCCGCGACCATGGGTGTCAGGTGATCTCCGGCGATCGAGACGAGGTCAGGGACGCTTGGTCTCCAGGTCCACGGTCTCCTGGATCCAGTCGATCCCGGGGGTCCTGGCGGCCGAGGGGTCGACCGGGCGCAGGTAGGTCCGCTGCACGCCGGGGACCCGGTCCTCGATCACGAAGGTCGCCTTGGTGTGCACCGCCGAGCCCGGCTGCGTCACCTTCGGCAGCACCTTGAAGTCGGCGGTGAGCCGGTCACGCTCGATCCGGGTCATCACGTAGCCGCGCTGGTTGTTGTAGAACTTCAGGTGCGGGTTGATCGTCAGGTACGGGTGGGTCGCCGGGTCGGAGTCGAGGCCGTCGCCGCCCGTGGTGATGGACGAGGCGACCAGCTCGGAGCCGACCGTGCGGGTGGTGGGGTCGTCGTAGTCGAGCTTGAGGTCGCTCGCCCAGTGGGCGTGCACGTCGCCGGTGAGCACCACCGGGTTGCGCACCTCGGCGTCCACCCAGCCCTGGGTGATGCGCTGCCGCGAGGCGACGTAGCCGTCCCAGGCGTCCTGGCTGGTGATCTTGGCGGGTCCGGCGTTGTTGTCGCGCTGGGCGAAGAAGACCTGCTGGCCGATGACGTCCCAGCGCGCCTCGGAGCGCCGCATGCCGTCCAGCAGCCAGCGCTCCTGCGCCTCGCCGGTGATCGAGCGGGCGGGGTCGACCGCCGCCGGGCAGTCGCTGTAGCCGTCGCCGCAGCCCTGGTCGCTGCGGTACTGGCGGGTGTCGAGCATGTGGAAGGTGGCCATCCTCCCCCACCGGACGCGCCGGTAGAGCTGCATGTCGACGCCCCGGGGGATGGAGGCGCGCCGCAGCGGCATGTTCTCGTAGTACGCCCTGAAGGCCGCCTCGCGCCGGGCGAGGAAGTTCGGCTGGGGCACCTCGGGCTTCTCGGGCACCTCGTCGGCCCAGTTGTTGTCCAGCTCGTGGTCGTCCCAGACGACCAGCCAGGGGGCGGCGGCGTGCGCGGCCTGCAGGTCGGGGTCGGTCTTGTACTGGGCGTGCCGCTGGCGGTAGTTCGCCAGGCTCTCGGTCTCCGGCCCCTCGTGGTGGCGGATGTTGCCGCCGGGGATGGTGTAGGTGTCGCGCCGGTACTCGTACTGATAGTCGCCCAGGTGCAGGATCAGGTCGGGCCGCTCCTCCGCCAGGCGCCGGTAGGCGGTGAAGTAGCCGTGCTCGTACTGGGCGCAGGAGACGAAGGCCATCGCCAGGGCCGAGCCGTGGGAGAGGACGTGCGGGGCCGTCCTGGCCCTGCCGATCGGTGAGACGTACGGGCCGACCTTGAAGCGGTACCAGTAGTCCCTGTCGGAGGGCAGCCCGTTCAGCTCGACGTGGACGCTGTGGCCCCACTCGGGAGCGGCCGTGGCCACGCCCCGGCGCAGCGGGCGGCGGCCACTCTCGTCGCCGTAGACGTGCCACTCGACGGCGAAGGGCCGGGCGGGCATGCCGCCCAGGCCGTCCTCGGCGAGCGGCTGGGGTGCCAGACGGGTCCAGATCACGAAGCCGCCGGAGTCGGGGTCCCCGCAGGCGACGCCGAGCGTGAACGGGTCCGAGCGCAGGCCGCGGGAGGCCAGGGACGCCAGAGACGCGGCGCTCTCCTGGGCGGGTCCGGGATCGGCGTGCGCGGCGGCGGGGATGCCCGCCGCCGCACCGGCCGCGATACCGGTGACGAGAAAGGACCGGCGGGTGAACTTCGACAAGGGAAACCTCCCGGGTGATCGGGCTCGAACGCCCGTCAGCCTCGCGGAGCACCATGACTGAGGAGTTAACTCCTCCTGTCAGGAAAAAGGCGATCTCCATGACGGAGATCGCCTTTTCCCGGTTTTCCGGAGTTCCCAGGGGGCCCCTGGCACCCCCGTCCGCTCTACCAGCCGCGCTCGGCGAGCCGGTGCGGGGCCGGGATGTCGTCGACGTTGATGCCGACCATGGCCTCACCCAGACCGCGGGAGACCTTAGCGATGACGTCGGGGTCATCGTAGAAGGTGGTGGCCTTGACGATCGCGGAGGCGCGCTCGGCGGGGTTGCCGGACTTGAAGATGCCCGAACCGACGAACACGCCCTCGGCGCCGAGCTGCATCATCATCGCCGCGTCGGCCGGGGTGGCGATGCCGCCGGCGGTGAACAGCACGACCGGCAGCTTGCCGGTCCTGGCGACCTCGGCGACCAGCTCGTACGGCGCCTGGAGCTCCTTGGCCGCGACGTAGAGCTCGTCCTCGGGCAGCGAGCCCAGGCGCTTGATCTCGCCCCTGATCTTGCGCATGTGGGTGGTGGCGTTGGAGACGTCGCCGGTGCCGGCCTCGCCCTTGGAACGGATCATCGCCGCGCCCTCGGTGAGGCGGCGCAGCGCCTCGCCCAGGTTGGTCGCGCCGCAGACGAAGGGCACCGTGAACTGCCACTTGTCGATGTGGTTGGCGTAGTCGGCCGGGGTGAGCACCTCGGACTCGTCGATGTAGTCGACGCCGAGCGACTGGAGCACCTGGGCCTCGACGAAGTGGCCGATGCGGGCCTTGGCCATGACCGGGATCGAGACGGCGGCGATGATGCCGTCGATCATGTCGGGGTCGCTCATCCGGGAGACGCCGCCCTGGGCGCGGATGTCGGCGGGCACCCGCTCGAGCGCCATGACGGCGACGGCGCCGGCGTCTTCGGCGATCTTGGCCTGCTCGGCGTTGACGACGTCCATGATGACGCCGCCCTTGAGCATCTCTGCCATGCCGCGCTTGACCCGGGCGGTTCCGGTGACGGTGGTCTCGCTGACTTCGGGCGTGCTGCTGGACACGGTCTCTACCTCACGACGGCTGGCTGCGGATCACGGGCCGTCCGCGGGGGACGGCCACTACGCTTCCATCGTAGGCGCTGGCGGCCCGCCCCCTCACATGACGTCTTGTCGCTGTCGGGCGATCTTCTTGGACAGGATGTAGGACTCGCGCGGTCAGGGAATGACGGGTTTGGCGGAGGCGAGCACGACCCAGACCTGTCCCGGGGCGAAGTTCATCGCCTCGCCCGCCTCCGTGGTGAAGACGGTGCCGTCCTTCTCCTTGGGCCGCGACCAGCGGGCCTTGAACGCCTGGCCGTCGCGGAGCACGATCGCCCTGCCCTTGCCGGTGCTGTGCACCAGCGGGGTGTAGCTCTGGTTCTTGTCGTGGAACTGCGAGCGTTCCGTCTTGGTGTACTGCACGACGATCGTGGGCGCGCCGAGCTGGCCGCCCTCGGCCGCCATGTCCTTCTTGCCGTCCTGCCAGATCAGCCACTTGCCCGCCGCCTCCGACCAGCGGAAGGTGAAGCTCGCCGCCGGATACTTCACGCTGTACGTCTTGCGCGGCACGCCGCCCTCGGGCGCGTCGCCGAAGGTGAACCCGATGTCCTTGGCCCTGCTCGCCTTGGGCGCCCCGGCCAGCAGCCGCCTGGTGTTGGCGAACAGGTTGTAGGGGGCGAAGCGTCCCGGCTGGCGGAAGTACGCGCCCGGCTGCCTGCTGTCGGAGACGTCGAAGAGCGGCGCCTCGGCGATGAAGGGGAGCATCTTGGTCTGCGCGCCCGAGTAGGCGAAGGCGGGCCTGCCGAACTGCGGGACGATGTGCAGGTCGGAGATGCGGGCACTGCGGACCGGGCCGACCTTGGCCGGGATCTTCGAGGAGAAGATCGCCATCAGGCGGGTCAGGCCCGCCTCGACCTGCTCGACGTAGACGACGTCGGCGCTCTTCAGGCCGAGTTGCGGCTTGCCCGCCGAGGTGTTCTCGATCTTCACCGCGAGCACCGCCCTGCGGGCCGCGCCGGGCAGGCCGGTGAAGGGGTGTGTCGGCTCGGGCGTGGGCGTCGGGGCCGTGCTGGGCTCGCCGGCCGCGCCCGCGGGGCTGCCCGGGGCCGGATCGTCGGAGGAACAGGCGGCGGCGGGCGCCAGGACCGCGACTCCCGCCAGCGTGACGGCGATCATCCGGGACACCCGCACGGCTCATCTCCTCAAGTCGGCCACTCGGTTTGGCCACTCAGTCATGAATCGCCAAGAGCTTACCGGTGTCCGACTTGTCAGATACTCCGGTTCATATACGCCTTAATCATCCTTATTCAGCGGCCAGGGCCTTCGGGGGCGCGTCGTCGATCTCGAAGAAGCCCGGATACTCGGTGTGCCCGGCCAGCCGCAGCGTGCGGGCCAGCCAGCGGCGCTGCGCCGTCCGGGTGACGCCCACCGCGTTGTTGTAGAACCTGCGGGAGTAGAGGACCTTGGCCACGGCCGCGTCCAGTTCCTCCAGCAGGTCGGCCCCCGCGGGGGTGTCGGCCAGCCGGTCGCGGAAGCGCTCCTGGTCCACGACGGCGCGCAGGGCGCGCGACAGGTCGCTCTCGGCGTGCTCGCGCTCCTCGGGACCCGCGGTACGGGCCTCGTGGGCGGCCGCGGCCAGCACCAGGCTCGTCGCCGGGTCCAGCAGCCGGGAGGCCGCCAGCTCCAGGCTGACGGCGGTCCGCCGCACCAGGGCGGCGTCCAGGGACTCGCGGGCCAGCTCCAGCCGGATGTGCATCCGGTCGAGCCGCCCCGCCCGCCAGGAGATGTAGACGGCGAGGAGCACCACGATCGCGCCCACCACCAGGATCAGCGTGGTCGTCACAGCCTGTCGCCCCTCACGGCCGCGCCCTCCCCGTCCCTCCCGGTCCCGACGACGGTCCCCGCCGCGTCCGGCACCGTGCTCACCGCAGAGTCCGTCACGGAGTCCGCCGCAGAGTCCGCCACGGAGTCCGCCACGGAGTCCTCCTCGACCCCGGCCCTGCTCGCCACGGTCTCGTAGACCCGCAGGACGTCGCGGGCGACCGTCGACCAGTCGTACTTGCGCACGGCGAGGCGTGCCTTCTCCGACAGTCCGGCCCGGCGCCCGGGGTCGTCGAGCAGCGCGGCGGCCTCGCGGGCGAGCGACCTGGCGTCGCCCGTCTCGAACAGGGCCCCCGCCCGGCCGTCGTCGAGCACCTTGCGGAAGGCGGGGATGTCGCTCGCCAGGACCGCCGCGCCGGCCGACATCGCCTCGGTCAGCACGATGCCGAAGCTCTCACCGCCCAGGTTGGGCGCGCAGAAGACGTCGACCGTGTGGTAGGCGCGTACCTTGTCCTCCTCGCTGACCATGCCGAGCAGGCCGATCCGGTCGTGGAAGGCGGGCGGGACCCGCTCCAGCACCTCGTCGGCGTCACCGGGCCCGGCCAGGAGCAGGCGCAGCGCGGGCCGCTCGGCGGCCAGCAGGGCGAACGCCTCCAGCAGCACCGGCAGGCCCTTGCGCGGCTCGTCCATCCTGCCGAGGAAGCCGATCACCTCGCCCTCGTCCCAGCCGGGCAGCGGCTCGCCCTCGGCGTAGCGGCTCACCGTCACCCCGTTGGGGATGAGCACGGCGTCACCGCCCATGAACTCGACCAGGGTCTTCCTGGCGGCGTCGGACACGGCGATCCTGCCGCCGATCTTCTCCAGCGCGCTCATGATCACCGGCACCCCGACCGAGAAGGAGCGGGAGTTGCCGTACGAGGCGTGGAAGGTGGCCACGATCGGCCCCCTGGCCACCCAGCAGGCGAGCAGCCCGAGCGAGGGGATGGCCGGCTCGTGCACGTGCAGCACGTCGAAGCGGCCCTCGCGCACCCAGCGGCGCACCCGGTTCGCCGACAGGAACCCGAACGACATCCTGGCCACCGACCCGTTGAACGGCACCGGGACGGCGCGGCCCGCCGAGATCACGTACGGGGGCAACTCGGCGTTCTCCGCGGCCGGGGAGATCACCGAGACGTGGTGGCCGTCGGCCATGAGCGCCTCGGCCAGATCCTGGATGTGCACCTGGACGCCGCCCGGCACGTCCCACGTGTAGGGGCAGACGATGCCGATCCTCATGGCCTGCTCTCCCGGGTCTCCCGGGGCTCCAGGTCCTCGAGCCAGAGGCGCTGGAGCATGTGCCAGTCCTCGGGGTGCTCGGCGATGCCCTTCTCGAAGACGGTGGCGAGGCTCTGCATGACGACGGCCACCTTCTCCTTCCTGGTGCCCTCGGCCGGGATCGCGATCTCCTCGTGGAACTGCAGCCCCCAGCCGTCCTCCTCGAAGTAGGGGATCGCCGGGATGAGGGCGGCCCCGGTGTGCACGGCCAGCAGGCCGGGACCGGCGGGCATCCGGGTGGCCGAGCCGAAGAACTGCACCTCGACCCCGTTCGCGGTCAGGTCGCGCTCGGCGGGAAGGGCGACCGGCAGGCCCGCGCGCAGGCGCTGCGCCAGGGTGCCGAAGGTGTGGCCGTCACCGCCGGTGAGCGGCAGCACCTCCATGCCGAGCCCCTCGCGGAAGGCGGTGTAGCGGTGGAACAGAGACTCGGGCTTGAGCCGCTCGGCGACCGTGGTGAACGGGTGGCCCGTGCCGGCGAACCAGGCGCCCGCCTGGTCCCAGTTGCCCATGTGCGGCAGGGCCATGACGACGCCACGCCCCCTGGCGAGGTTGTCGTAGACGGGCTCGGCCCCGACCACCCGCATGCGGGAGACGATCTCCTCGATGGGGATCGAGGGCAGCCGGAACACCTCGTGGAAGTAGCGGAAGTAGGAGCGCATGCCGTCGCGGCTGAGCGCCCGGATCGCCGGGTCGCCGGGCGAGGTGCCCTTGACCCTGGCGAGGTTGGCCTCCAGCCTGAGCACCGACTTGCCGCGGCGCCTCCACAGCCGGTCGGCGGCGGCGCGGAAGGCCCAGGCGGTGAGCCTCTCGGGCAGGCGGGGCACGATCGTCCAACCGGCGCCGAACGCCGCGGCGACGAGACGATCCTGGGGGGAGGGCTTGTCGGTCATCGATCTTTCCGATCAGCGGAGGGTCCGTGGCGGGTGGGAAACGGCCTGCCGGCGCACGTGCAGCAGGCGCTGGCCGACCGTGACCGCGCTGGCGGCGGCGAGCAGCCAGAGCCCCGCGGCCAGGATGTACGGCACGCCGAGGCCGCCGAGACCGGCGGCGACCAGGCCGACGACCAGGCGTTCCGGCCGCTCGGCGAGGCCGACGTCGCACGTCATGCCCAGCGCCTCGGCCCTGGCCTTGACGTACGAGACCACAGCCCCCGCGACGAGGCAGAACAGGGCGACCCCCGCAAGCACCCGCTGCCCGCTCACGACGAACCAGAACACCAGCCCGGAGAAGATGCCCGCGTCGCCCACCCGGTCGAGGGTGGAGTCGAGGAAGGCGCCCCAGGTGCTTCCCGGGCCCGTCATCCTGGCCATCACCCCGTCGAGGAGGTCGGCCAGCACGAAGAAGGTGATCGCCAACGTGCCCACGAACAGCTGGCCCCGCGGGTAGAAGAACAGGGCCGCGGCGACGGTGCCGAGCGTGCCGACGGCGGTGACCGCGTTGGGGCTGATCCCGCGGCGGGTCAGTGCCCTGCCCAGCGGGGTCAAGAGCCTGGTGACGGCGGGGCGCAGAAGTTTCAGCATGGCGCTCCGATCGTAGGCCACCGGGCCTGCGAGCGCGCATCGGCGACGGGGGGCGGCGAGCCATGGGGGAACGACGTTCGCGAGGGCGGCGCGGAGCTGCCGGGACGGTCCGGACGGATAGCGATCAGGTCCGCCTATCGCAAGAGGATCGCCACATCCCTCTTGTGATATTCGCCACATGGGTATTTGGTGAACAGACCGAGTCCGCGCGGTGCGCGAGCTCGGCAGCGGACCCCGGGGGTGTGGCCCCACCAGGCCGCGCCCCTTCGGCAACGACGCGGGAGGCGATGTGGCGGAAAGAGCAACCGGCGGAACAGCGGGAGCCGCGGGGAGGGCACCCGCGGCCGACCAGCCGGGCATGATACGAAACGTCGTGCTGGTCGGCCATTCCGGTGCCGGGAAGACAACACTTGTGGAGGCGCTGCTGGCCGCGACACGGACCGTCCAGCGGCCCGGCAGGGTCGAGGACGGCACGACCGTCAGCGACTTCGACGAGGTCGAGGTGCGCCAGCAACGCTCGGTGAACCTGACCGTGGCCCCCGTGGTCCACAACGACATCAAGATCAATCTGCTGGACACCCCCGGTTACGCCGACTTCGTCGGCGACCTGCGCGCCGGGCTGCGCGGAGCCGACGCGGCGCTGTTCGTCGTCTCGGCCGTCGAGGGCGTGGACGGCCTGACCAGGATGCTCTGGGACGAGTGCGCGGCGGTCGGGATGCCCCGCGCGGTCGTGATCACCAAGATCGACCATCAGCGGGCGAACTTCGAGGACGCCCTCGCCGCCTGCCAGGACGCCTTCGGCGACGGCGTCTCGCCGCTGTACCTGCCGGTGGTGACCAACGGCAAGGTGAACGGCCTGATCGGCCTGCTGAGCCAGAAGTTCTACAACTACGCGACCGGCACCCGGAGCGAGAACTCCCCCGGCCCCGCCTACGCCGACCAGATCGAGGTCTACCGGGGCGCCCTGATCGAGGGCGTCATCCAGGAGAGCGAGGACGAGTCCCTGATGGACCGTTACCTCTCCGGCGAGGAGATCGACACCAAGGCCCTGATCGAGGACCTGGAGAAGGCCGTCGCGCGCGGCGGCTTCTACCCGGTGCTGGCCACGGGGACCGGCGTGGGGGCGCTGGAGGTCCTGGAGCTCGTCACCCAGGGGTTCCCCTCCCCGCCCGAGCACCCCATGCCGGAGATCATGTCGATCGACGGCCGGCCCGTCTCCGGCATCACCTGCGACCCCGACGGGCCGCTGGTCGCCGAGGTCATCAAGACCACCAGCGACCCGTACGTGGGCAGGATCAGCCTGGTACGGGTCTTCTCCGGCACGTTGCGCCCGGACATGACGGTGCACGTATCGGGACACGGCCTGTCCGACCGCGGGCACGAGGACCACGACGTGGACGAGCGCATCGGCGCGCTCTCCTCGCCGCTGGGCAAGCACCAGCGGACGACCGCCAAGTGCGTGGCCGGGGACATCGCGGCGGTGGCCAAGCTGTCGCGCGCGGAGACCGGCGACACCCTGTCGGACCGGGAGAACCCGCTGCTGATGACGGCCTGGACCATGCCGGAGCCGCTGCTGCCCGTGGCGATCCAGCCCCGGTCCAAGGCCGACGACGACAAGCTGGGCCAGGCGCTGCAGCGGCTGGTCGCCGAGGACCCGACGCTCCGGCTGGAGAACAACCCCGAGACCCGCCAGCTCGTGCTGTGGTGCATGGGCGAGGCCCACACCGACGTGCTGCTCGACCGGCTGAGCAGGCGGCACGGCGTGGAGGTGGAGAAGACCGAGCTGCGGGTGCCGCTCAGGGAGACCTTCGGCGGCAGCTGCCAGGCCCTGGGCCGCAACGTCAAGCAGACCGGCGGCCACGGCCAGTTCGCCGTCTGCCACCTGGAGGTCGAGCCCCTGCCGTCCGGCGGCGGCTTCGAGTTCGTGGACAAGATCGTCGGTGGCGTGGTGCCGCGCCAGTTCATCCCCTCGGTGGAGAAGGGGGTGCGCACCCAGATGCAGCGCGGGGTGCTCGCCGGGTACCCCATGGTGGACGTGCGGGTGACGCTGTACGACGGCAAGGCCCACTCGGTCGACTCCTCCGACATGGCGTTCCAGATCGCCGGGGCGCTCGCGCTGAAGGAGGCCGCGGCCAAGGTGCCCACGCTGCTGCTCGAACCGGTCGACGAGGTGTCCATCCTGGTCTCCGACGACCACGTCGGCGCGGTGATGTCCGACCTGTCCTCGCGCCGGGGCCGCGTGCTCGGCACGGAGCCGGTGGGCGTGGGGCGCACCCTGGTCAGGGCCGAGGTGCCCGAGCTGGAGATCACGCGATACTCGATCGATCTGAGATCCATGTCACACGGGACGGGGACGTTCCGGCGGGTCTTCCTGCGCTACGAGCCGCTTCCTTCGCATCTGATGGACAAAGTCACCAGCTGACGGGGCGGTGAGACGTGCGCCGGACGTAGCCCCGCCCCCCGCGGAGCGCGCACCGTCCGGCGCACGTCTCCCAGCATGCACACATGTAACAGAGTCATCACGAAAGGATTTCGTTTTTCCGGTCAGAGCACACCGGCGCTGGTGCCACACTGGGGAACCATGCGATACGGACGCCCTCTTCTGGCCGCTGCCGCCCTCGCCGTCCTGACCACGGGAGCCGCCTACACCTTCGGCCCCGACGCCGCGCCCGCCCGGCCGAAGGCCGCGAAGAGCTCGGCGGTCTCGGCCGAGACGGTCGACTCGACGACGGGCGCGACGACCGCCGCCTCCGCGTCGGCCCGGTGCGAGGTGGACGCGAGGTATCCCAAGCGGCAGCTGCGCGGGGTGTGGATCGCCACCGTCAAGAACATCGACTGGCCCTCGCGGACCGGTCTGTCCCCGGCCCGCCAGCGAGCCGAGTACGTCAAGATCCTCGACAACGCGGTCAAGCGGCGGTTCAACGCGGTGTTCGTCCAGGTCCGCCCCGCGTCCGACGCGCTGTACAAGTCGAACCTGGAGCCGTGGTCGCAGTATCTGACCGGTACGGCGGGCAAGGACCCCGGCTGGGACCCGATGCCCTTCCTCGTCGCCGAGGCCCACCGGCGCGGCCTGGAGTTCCACGCGTGGTTCAACCCCTACCGCGCGTCCGCCGACGGCGACCTGTCCAAGCTGCCCGCCGGGCACCCCGCCCGGCTGCACCCCGAGTGGATCGTGAAATACGGGGATCTGGCCTACTACAACCCCGGCCTTCCCGCGGTCCGCGACTATGTCACCAAGGTCGTCAAGGACGTGGTGACCCGCTACGACGTCGACGGGGTCCACTTCGACGACTACTTCTACCCCTACCCCGTCGCGGGCGCGAAGTTCGCCGACGGCGCCGCCTTCGCCAAGTACGGCAAGGGCACCAAGCTCGCCGACTGGCGCCGCGCCAACGTCAACAAGCTGATCGCGCAGGTCGACAAGACCGTGCACGAGGTCAGGAACAGCGTGAAGTTCGGCGTCAGCCCGTTCGGGATCTGGCGCAACAAGTCCGAGGACCCCACCGGCTCGGCCACCGGCGGCATGTCCGCGTACGACTCCATCTACGCCGACGCCCGCCACTGGATCAAGAAGGGCACGGTCGACTACGTCATCCCCCAGCTGTACTGGCCGCGCGGGTTCAAGATCGCCGACTACGACGTGCTGATGCCCTGGTGGGCGAACGAGGTCAAGGGCACCGGGGTGCAGCTCTACATCGGCCAGGGCCTGTACCGGGTCGGCGCCACCGATACCGCCGCCTGGACCAGGCCCGGTGAGATGTCCTCCCACCTCACGCGCAACCGCAAGTACGGGCAGGTCTCCGGCGACGTCTACTTCAGCGCCAAGCAGCTCTCCACCAACCCGCTGGGCGCGCTCGACCGCGTCGTGAAGGACCACTACGGCCGCCCGGCGCTGCTGCCGCTGATGAGGGACCGGGGCGGCCGGGCCCCGGCCAAGCCCGCCGACGTGCGGCTCCAGGGCACCTCGCTGAGCTGGAAGAGCTCCCCGGACGCCCGCTCGTACGCGGTCTACCGGATCGCCTCGGGCAGGCCGGGAGAGTGCGCCACCGCCGACGCCCGCAACCTGGTCGCGATCGTGCCCTCGGTGGCCGGCGACCGCCAGGCCTTCACCGCGGCGGGCGGCGGCACCTACCTGGTCACCGCCCTCGACCGCCTGCAGAACGAGAGCGCGCCCGCCGGGACCTGAGCCCCGCCCGGGGCTCCCCGCGCGGACGGCGAACGAGAAAGCCCCCGTGAGGACCCGGGCCCCGGGCGCGGCGGCGACCCGCCGGTCCCCCGGGCGGCTGGACCCGTGGCACGATCTTCCCCTACGGTGCCAGCACTTGGCAGGAGCTGAAGGGGAGGTCGTTCGTGAAGCGGACGCTTGTCGCGTTTGCGATGGTGCTGGGCCTGCTGTGGCCGGGGGCCGCGCACTCCGCCACGCAGGCGGACGGGCGGGTGATGCTGATCGGCGTTCCCGGCCTGCGGTGGAGTGATCTCAGCCCCACCGGCACCCCGAACCTGTGGCAGCTGGCCGGGCTGAGCGCGGTCGGATCCCTGTCGGTCCGCGCGGTGGGCAGGGTGACCTGCCCCTACGACGGATGGCTGACGGTGTCGGCCGGGGTGAGGTCCGCGGTCGGCTACGGCTGCGGGCTGCCCCCGCTGCCCGAGTCCGACCAGGCGGGCGCGATCATCCCCGACTACGGATACCTGCACGACGTCGCCGGCCAGCGCAACGCGGGCGCCCTCGGCGAGGCCGTCCACGCCGCCGGTGACTGCACGCTGGCGATCGGCCCCGGGGCCGCGCTGGCGCTGGCCGACCGCTCGGGCAGGGTCGACGTGTACGCCCCCTCCCCCGCGCAGATCCGCTCCGACGTGCTCACCAGGTGCCGGGTGATGGCCGTCGACGTCGACGACCTGATCCGGCCGTACGTGACCGGCGAGCGGCTGTCGCGGGACGAGGACCGGCTCACCGCGCAGGAACGGGCCGCGGCGCTGCGCCTGGCCGACGCCAAGGCGGGGGCGGTGCTGACCGTGCTGCCCAAGGATGTCAGCGTGCTGCTGGCGGGCCTGTCCGACCACGGCGGCAACCCGCACCTGCGGGTGGCCATGATGCGCGACGGAGACGTCTCCGGCCGCTTCCTGGGAGCGGCCTCCACCCACCGCGACGACACCACGATCCTGCCGGACATCACCGCGACGATGCTCTCCCTGACGGGGATCGCGACGCCTCCGGGCGTGATCGGGGTGCCCTGGCAGGCGAGCGAGAGGCGTACCGGCGGCACCGAGGCGGCGCGCGTCGAGCTGGACAGGGCCGACGTGGCCGGGGAAACGATCAGGAACGTGGGCGGGATCTTCTTCACCGCGGTCGCGGTGCTGCAGGTCGCCTTCTACCTGACCGCGTTCCTGCTGCTGCGCCGCAGGCGGGGGCTGACCGGCATCCGGGTGGCCGCGGTGGTGCTGGCCTCGGTGCCCGTGTCGACGTACCTGGTGAACCTCACCCCCTGGCGCCACGCGGGATCGCCGGTGCTCGCGCTGGTCGGCGGGATCGCCGGATGCGCGCTGCTGCTGGCCGCGGCGGCGCTGGCGGGGCCCTGGCGCCGGGCGCCGCTCGGGCCGCTGGCGGTGGTGGCCGGGGTGACCGCGACGGTGCTGGCGGGCGACCTGCTGACCGGGACGACCCTGCAGCTCAACAGCGTGATGGGATACAGCGCCGTGGTCGGGGCCCGCTACTACGGCCTGGGCAACATCCCGTTCGCGCTCTTCGCCACCTCGGTGCTGCTGCTGGCCGCCACGATCGCGCACCGGCTGACGCGCGGGGACCGCGCGGGCGCACCGGCCGCCACCCCGGCGGATCGGACGGCGCCCGGCGACCAGGCGGGCGGCGCCGTGGCGGACCGGACGGCGCCGGGCGACCGTGCGGGTTCGGCGGGCGACGTCGCGGCGGATCGCCCGGCGGGCGGGAGCCGCGCGAGCATCGCGGCCGCCGCCGTCGTGGCGGATCGGCCCGCGCGCGGGAGCCGCGCGAGCATCGTGGCCGCCGCCGTCGTGGCGGTGCTGGGCGGCTTCGCGATGATCCTGGGCGGCTGGCCGGGCGTGGGCAGCGACTTCGGCGGGGTGATCGCGTTCGTGCCGGGCATCGCGGTGACCGCGCTGCTGATCGCGGGCAGGCGGGTCTCGATCGTCAAGCTGGGCGCGTTCTGCGTGGCGGGCGGCGTCATCGTGATGTCCATCGCCTACCTCGACTACCTGCGCCCGCCGGGCTCGCAGACGCACCTGGGCCGCTTCGTCGGCCAGGTGTTCACCGGCGAGGCCCTTGAGGTGATCGGCCGCAAGTTCGGCGCGATGGTGGGCACGCTGCTCAGCCCCAACCTGATGCCGGTCGTGATCGCCGCGGTGGCGTTCCTCGTCTACGCGCTGCTACGCCCCGAGCAGGCGACCGCGGGGGTGCTGCCCGCCGCGTTCGCGCACTCCCCCGCCCTGCGGGCCGGGCTGATCGGCACCCTGGTCAGCGGGGTGGTCGGCATGCTGGTCAACGACTCGGGCGCCGCGGTGCTGTCCATGGCGCTGGCGCTCGCCGTGCCGCTGACGCTGTCGGCGGGCATCAAGGCCCTGGACGACGGCGCCCCGCGCTACGACGCGGGCCAGGACCCCGCGAGCAACTCCCTGGTGTCGCGCAACAACTGAGGAAGCACCCGGGTCTGGCCGACGACGGGCATGAAGTTGGTGTCGCCGCCCCACCGGGGCACCACGTGCTGGTGCAGGTGGGCGGCGATCCCGGCGCCCGCCACACCGCCCAGGTTCATGCCCACGTTGAAGCCCTGCGCGCCGCTGGCCTTGCGCAGGGCGACCAGCGCCCGCCGGGTGAAGTCGGCGAACTCGAAGGTCTCCGCCTCGTCGAGGTCCGTGTAGTCGGGCACGTGCCGGTAGGGGCAGACCATCAGGTGGCCGGAGTTGTACGGGTAGAGGTTGAGCAGCGCGAAGACCGTCTCACCCCGGGCGACGATCAGACCGTCCTCGTCGCTCATGCGGGGGATCTCGCAGAACGGGCAGCCGTCCTCGGGGCCGGAGCCGGTGGGTTTGCTGGCTCCCTTGATGTAGGCCATCCGGTGAGGAGTCCAGAGTCTCTGGAACGCGTCCGGTGTCCCCGCTCCGTGCTGCGCCTCCGGCTCGTTGCTCATGGTCGCCAGCATATTGCCACGCCGATCCCCGCGGTCTTGCGCCTCCCCCGGCGCCGCCCCGCCGCCCCGCCCGTACCGCCCACTCGGGATCCCTGCTCGCGCCCTCGCGTGCCACCGCCCGGGGCCCGGACCGCCCGGATCCGGTGCCGGTACGAATCGGGCGGCGTATGTCACACGGTATTGACGGACGAATGCGGTGAATTTCCGGCAGAATCCCCCAAGCACGATCATCGACTGCCGAGGAGTACCCCATGACCGACGTCTCCGTCGAGGAGCCGACCGAGGAGACCGCGTCCCCCGGGTCCCCAGCGTCTTCCACGTCTTCTGTGTCTTCTGTGTCTTCCGCCGAGACGGGCGGCAGGCCCACCCGCCCGTTCTCCCTGTCCCTGTCCCTGTCCGCCGCCACGGAGCCGCCGGAGCCGCCGGCGTCGCTTCCGTCGGTCCCGTCCCCCGGCGAGCCGGTCTCCTCCACGGGGGAGCCCTTCCTGGCCGTGGTCGAGGCGCTCCCCGAGCCCTCACCCGTGTCCGAGGCGCCGGACGACACGCCCCGCCCCACCCTCGCCCGGGCGGTGCCGGCGGTGTCTCCGTCGTCCCCGATCTCCTCCGCCGTGGTGAAGGGCCGGATCAAGGTGGCCGACGAGGTGGTGGAGAAGGTCGCGGCCCTCGCCACGCTGGAGGTCACGGGCGTCGCCGAGCTGGGAGGCGACGCCGCCCACGCGGTGGAGCCGATGCGCGAGCGCGCGGGCATCGCCAGGCGCGGCCCCCGGGGCGTCAACGCCCACGTGCAGGACCGTACGGCGGCCGTGGACGTGACGATCGTGGCGGAGTACGGGCACGTGGTGATGGACGTGGCCAACGAGGTCAAGACCAACGTGGCCCGGACCATCAGCCGGATGCTGGGCATGCGGGTCGTGGAGGTCAACGTCGACGTGGAGGACGTCCGCATGCCGGGCGAGACCGGCCCCGAGGCTCCCGCCGCGCCGGGAAACGACGCGTAGGACGCCGAGAGCCCCGGCGGAAGGGCCCGGAAACGACGTACGGGGGGCCGTGAAGCCCCCCGTACACCCGTGGGCGGCCTCAGCCGCCCACGGGGAGGTTCTTTAGACCTGGACCCGGCGCTCGATCGCGTCGGCGATCTCGGCGATCGCCTCGTCGACCGGCACCCCGTTCTTCTGCTCGCCGTTGCGGAAGCGGAAGGAGACCGCGCCGTTGGCGATGTCGTCGTCGCCCGCCAGGAGCATGAAGGGCACCTTGGACCGCTGCGCGTTGCGGATCTTCTTCTGCATGCGGTCGTCGGAGGCGTCGACCTCGATCCTGATGCCCCGCTCGCGAGCCTTCTTGGCCAGGTCCTGGAGATAGGGCGCGTGGGCCTCGGCGATCGGGATGCCGACCACCTGGACCGGCGCGAGCCAGGGGGGGAACGCGCCCGCGTAGTGCTCGACCAGGACGCCGAAGAAGCGCTCGATCGAGCCGAACAGCGCCCGGTGGATCATGACGGGCTGCTGCCGGGAGCCGCCGGTCGCCTGGTACTCCAGATCGAAGAGTTGCGGCAGGTTGAAGTCGAGCTGGATCGTCGACATCTGCCAGGTCCTGCCGATCGCGTCGCGGGCCTGGACGGAGATCTTCGGCCCGTAGAACGCCGCGCCGCCCGGGTCGAGCACCAGCTCCAGCTTCTCCGACTCGGCGACCTCGCGCAGGGTCTCGGTCGCCTCCTCCCAGTCCTCGTCGCTGCCGACGAACTTGACCGGGTCCTTGGTCGACAGCTCCAGGTAGAAGTCCTCGAGGCCGTAGTCGCGCAGCAGGTCGAGCACGAAGCGCAGCAGTGACTTCAGCTCGTCGCGCATCTGCTCACGGGTGCAGTAGATGTGCGCGTCGTCCTGGGTGAGGCCGCGCACCCGGGTCAGGCCGTGCACCACGCCGGACTTCTCGTAGCGGTAGACCGTCCCGAATTCGAACAACCGCAGCGGCAGCTCACGGTAGGAGCGCCCGCGCGACCTGAAGATCAGGTTGTGCATCGGGCAGTTCATCGGCTTGAGGTAGTACTTGGCCCCCTCCAGCTCCATGGGGGGGAACATGCCGTCGGCGTACCAGTCGAGGTGACCGGAGAGCTTGTAGAGCCCCTCCTTGGTGATGTGCGGGGTGTTGACGAAGGAGTATCCCGCCTCCTCGTGCCGCTTGCGCGAGTAGTCCTCCATCACGCGGCGGATCACGCCGCCCTTGGGATGGAAGACCGGCAGGCCCGAGCCCAGCTCGTCGGGGAAGGAGAACAGGTCGAGCTCGGCGCCCAGCTTGCGGTGGTCGCGCTTCTCGGCCTCCTCCAGCAGGTGGAGATACTCGTCCTGCTTCTCGCGCGACTCCCACGCGGTGCCGTAGATCCGCTGGAGCTGCGGGTTCTTCTCGCTGCCCCGCCAGTAGGCGCCGCCCGAGCGCATCAGCTTGAACGCCGGGATGGACCGGGTGGTCGGCACGTGAGGGCCGCGGCACAGGTCCTTCCAGCGCAGCTCGCCGGTCTTGGCGTCGAGGTTGTCGTAGATGGTCAGCTCGGCACCGCCCACCTCGACGCTCTCCTCGTCGGCCGCGCCGCCCTTGAGGCCGATCAGCTCCAGCTTGTACGGCTCCGAGGCGAGCTCCTCGGCGGCCTGCTCGTCGGAGACGGGCCTGCGGGAGAAGAGCTGCCCCTGCTTGACGATCTCGCGCATGCGCTTCTCGACGCGCTTGAGGTCGTCGGGGGTGAACGGCTCCTTGACGTCGAAGTCGTAGTAGAAACCGTTCTCGACCGGCGGGCCGATGCCCAGCCTGGCCTCGGGGAAGATCTCCTGGACGGCCTGGGCCATGACGTGCGCGGTGGAGTGGCGGACGATGGCGCGCCCGTCGGGGCTGCCCGCGGGGACCGGCTCGATCACGTCGCCCTCGGCCACCGGGGCCGCGAGGTCCTTCAGCTCGCCGTTGGCGCGGGCGGCGACCACCGAGCGGCCGTCCGCCTCCAGCGCCTCCCCGTACGTCGTGCCTCCCGCCACCACACGCACGGCTCCGGCGAGGGTGATACGAAGTTCTGGCACGGCGGACACGGTTGCTCCCTGGGAGACGTCGATGGATGGTCTGAAACCGATGCTACCGGTGTCGGCAACGCGATTTCTCAGGCCTTGCGGCTCCGGCGGTAGCCCAGGGAGGTCAGCTCGGCCCGGGTGCCGCGGAAGACGTTGCGATCGACGGGTTTGTTCGAGTGCTGGTGGATCGTCCACTTGTTCCACGGCCTCGGCACCTCCGGCCGGCCCCGGGGGTGGTCGGGCGCGGCGATCCACAGCGGGTAGGGCTCCAGCCCGGCGCAGTTGCCGTTGCGCGCGAACGACAGGAACGTGTAGATCACCGGCCTGACCCCCGACAGCGCGACGATCGCCTGGCACCAGCTGCGGGCGAAGCGCGCCACCCGGGGCGCCGGGAGGTGGTCGTCGGTCTCCAGGTCGAGCGCGAGCAGGTCCCCCCGGCGCAGCCCACCGGCCCGCTGCACGATCCGCAGGAAGTGCACCGCCTGCGCCTCGGGGTCTCCGGCGGGGCGGGCGAAGTGGTAGGCGCCGCAGACGATCCAGCTCTCGCGCATGCCGTTCCAGTTGGTGCCGAACCACTTGTCGGTGAAGGTGCTCCCCTCGCTCGCCTTGGCGAAGGCGAAGGAGACCCCGCCCCTCGCGTACGCGCCCCAGTTCACGGCGCCCTGCCAGTTCGACACGTCGATCCCCTGCAACATGGCGGCCACGCTAGCCAGCGGGCACCGCGGGCACACGCCCGACGCTCCCTCGGCGTGCTGCCATTGCGGCTGCTTTGGCTAGGCTTGGTCGGCGTGAACGCAGCAGCCCAGATCTCCGGCGCGCACGCGGCCGGCATCGCGACCATCACCACCGGCGGAACCGTGCTCGACACGTGGTTCCCGTCCCCACAGCTGGGCGAGCCCTCCTCACCGGGCACCAGGCGGCTGACCGAACAGGAGGCGGTCGAGGAGCTCGGTTCCGGGGTCGCCGCGCTGCTCGGTCCCGACGAGGACCGCGGCGTGGAGGTGGTCGCGGTACGCACCGGCATCACCAAGCTGTCGGAGGCGCCGGCCGACGCCCACGACGCCTACCTGCGCCTGCACCTGCTGTCGGCGCGCCTCGTCCAGCCGCACGGCCAGAACCTGGACGGGCTGTTCGGCCTGCTCAGCAACGTGGTGTGGACCAACCACGGCCCGTGCGCCGTCGAGGGCTTCGAGGAGGTGCGACTCCGCCTGCGCACCCGAGGGCAGGTGACCGTCTACGGCGTGGACAAGTTCCCCCGGATGGTCGACTACGTGGTGCCCACCGGGGTCCGGATCGCCGAGGCCGACCGGGTCCGCCTCGGCGCGCACCTGGCGAGCGGCACGACCGTGATGCACGAGGGCTTCGTCAACTTCAACGCCGGGACGCTCGGCACCTCCATGGTCGAGGGCCGTATCTCGGCGGGCGTCGTCGTGGGCGACGGCTCGGACGTCGGCGGCGGCGCCTCGATCATGGGCACCCTGTCCGGCGGCGGCAAGCAGGTCATCTCCATCGGACGGCGCTGCCTGCTGGGCGCCAACAGCGGCGTCGGCATCTCCCTGGGCGACGACTGCGTCGTGGAGGCGGGCCTGTACGTCACCGCCGGGACCAAGGTGGCCCTGCCCGAGGGGCGGGTGGTCAAGGCGGCCGAGCTCTCCGGCGCCTCCGGCCTGCTGTTCCGCCGCAACTCCACCTCGGGCGCGGTCGAGGCCGTGCCCCGCCGGGGGACGGGCGTGGAGCTCAACAGCACCCTGCACGCCAACGACTGACCATCCCGGCCCACCCGGGAGCGCATCCGTGAGCGCGGTCCGCCGTCCTCGCGGGTGCGCCGGGTCGCTCTCCGGAGCGCTTGTCCGGGGCGCTGCCGGTCACTGTCCGGGGCACCGGGGACACCCGGGGACACCGTCGCGACCGCCCGCGCGCCCCTGAGGCGGTAGGGGCCCGTGGATGTTCGTTCTCGGACCCCTCAGCTGACAGGGTGGCCTCACGGGCCCCAGAGGTCCCACAGGCCTCATGTCGACGCGGGCGGGCCGGCCCCCTCACCGGCAAGCCCGGGAGCGGGGTCTCCGCGCTGGAAGGATTGAGATGACCGGTCAGGAGACGGCGGGCGACGGCGAGAGCACCGCGGGGGCGGCGGCCCGGTGGGTGACCGGGCTGTTCGCGCCGCAGGTGCTGGTCATCGGGCTGCCCCCGCTCGTCGGGCTGATGGCCGACGGCTGGCCCGGCGCGGTCTGGGGCCTGGTGGCCTCGGCCCTGTGCGGCGGGATCCCGGCCCTGGTGATCCTGAACGGGGTCCGTTCCGGGCGCCTCGACTCCCATCACCTGGTCGACCGGGCGAGCCGTACGGTTCCGCTGCTGGTGGCGGTCGCCTCGGTGGTCGTCGCGCTGACGCTGCTGATCCTGCTGGGCGCTCCCCGGCTTCTGGTGGCCACCGTGACCGCGATGCTGGCCGCGCTCGCGGTGACGGTCCCGATCACCCTCCGGTGGAAGATCTCCTTCCACGCGGCCGTGTCGGCGGGCACCGTGGTGGTGCTGGCCCACGTGCTGCCCGCCGTGCCCACGCTGGTCGCGGGCGCGCTGGTCGTGGCGATGGTGTGCTGGGCGCGGGTCAGGCTCACCCACCACACGCCCGCCCAGGTCGCCGCCGGGGCCGTCACCGGCGCGGGGACGGCCTGGGCGGCCCTGAGCGCCTTCGGCGTCTGAGCGGGGCGGGCCCTCCCTCGGAGGAGCGGGCCATCGCGCGGCGAGGATCCGCGGACGCGGCGGCAGAGCCCTCAGAGGCGGCAGGACCCTCAGAGAAGGCTCTTGAGGAACTCCCTCGTCCGGGTGCCCCGGGAGAACTCGGCGGCGACGAAGTCGGTGACCCCGGCCTTGGCGAGCGTCTCGATCCGCGCCGACACCTCGTCCTCGTCGCCGATGATCGCCACGTCCGCCGGGCCCTCGGCACCCTCCCTGTCGAGCATCGCCCGGTACGACGGCAGCTGACCGTAGATCTCGAACCGCTCGGCGGCCAGCGCCCTGGCCGCCTCGGCGTCGTCGGTGACGCAGACGGGCAGCGCGCACACGATCCTCGGCCCGGGCCGCCCGGCGGCCCGGGCGGCCTCGGTGACGGCGGGCGCCACGTGCTCGGCCACCGTCCTGGCACCGGTCATCCACAGCACGGTGCCGTCGGCCACCTCCCCGGCCAGTTTGAGCATCCTCGGGGCGAGGGCGGCGATGAGCACGGGCATGTCCCTCGGCCCCGGCGTGTTCAGCCCCAGCCGTCCCGTGAGGGTCTCCCCCTCGAAGGCCGCGTTCTCCCCGCGTACGAGCGGCATCAGGATCGACAGGTACTCGCGCATGTGGCGGGCGGGCCGCTCGAAGCTCATGCCGTACATGCCCTCGATCACGATCTGGTGCGAGAGCCCGATGCCGAGGGCGAGCCGCCCGTCGAGGGCGGCGTTGACGGTGAGCGCCTGCTGGGCGAGGGCCGCCGGGTGGCGCGGGTAGGTCGGGACGACGGCGGTGCCGAGCTCGATCCCGGGCACCTGGCTTCCGGCCACGGCGAGCGCGGTCAGGGTGTCGAGGTCGAACGTGTGGGACATCCAGACGGAGGAGAAGCCGTCATCGGCCCCGCGGGCGATCCGCTCCCGCAGGTCGCCGAACGCGTCCGGTTTCTGGGAGCCGCTGAGGAACAGTCCGAATCGCATCGCTACCGAACTCCATTCTAGTAATGTCCGCCCAGTCTATTACTCCGGCGACAAGTTGTGATCAGCTGATTTCGGTGATCGGTCGGCGCCGGACGCGGCCGGTGTGAGCTCTTGCCCGGCGGGTTCGTCGCCGGGTCGACCGACACACCAAAAGATCACGATCTGTCGCCGGAGTCCTGGACCGTGACGACGATCTTCTTCCCGGCGTGGAGCCCTTTCTCGAGGTGGCGGTGTGCCTCGACGACGTCGTCGAGGGCGAACACCCTGTCGATGGCGGGCCGCAGCGCACCGAGGCGTACACCGGCGTTCAGGAAGGCCGCCATGCGCTTCACCACGACGGCGTCGAGGGTGTGCTCGAAGCTTCGGTAGCCGAAGATCGTGAGCGGCGTGCCTCCCGGGAAGGGGGTGGGCCGAGGGTCCAGGAAGCCCGCGGCGACCAGTGTTCCGCCGGGGCGGGCCGCCTTCAGGAGATCCTGCTGGCCGGGGCCCATGACAACGTCGAGGACGATGTCGGCGCCGGTCCCGCCGGTGTGGTGGCGGACGGCTTCGACGACGTCCATCTGGTCGGTGGCGATGACCGCGGCCGCGCCGGCGGCGAGCAGGTCGTCCTTCTTCGCGGTGTGCCGGGTGACGGCGATGGGCACGGCGCCGATCTGGTTGGCGATCTGCATCGCCGCCCGGCCGACGCCGCCGGACGCGGCGGTGATGAGAACGTGGTCGCCGGGCCGCATCCTCGCCTTCTCGACGAGCGCGCCGTAGGCGGTGGAGTACGCGACCCAGATCGCCGCCGCCTCCGTGACTCCGAGCCCGGCCGGCCGGGCGACGACCCGGCTCGCGGGGACCGTGGTGTGTTCGGCGTAGCTGCCCCTGACGCTCGCGTCCGGAATGGCCGTGAGGATGACCGGATCTCCGATCTCCAGCCCGGTGGTCTCGGGGCCCAGCGCGTCGACGACGCCGGTTCCTTCGACGCCGAGGCGAGCGTGCGGCAGGGGGACGGTTGCGGGCAAGGCGCCGGAACGCATCATCTGGTCGAGCGGGTTGACGGCGAACGCTTCGATCCTGACCCGTACCTCGCCGGCCGCGGGCTCGACGACCGGTTCCTCGACGACGTGCATGACATCCGGCCCGCCGAACTCGTCGAAGACGACGACTCGTGACATGGTGACTCCTCCGCGTCCGGTGCTGGTTTCGTTGCTCGCGGAAGACGTTACGGAGTCGTGGGTTACCTCCTGGTACCTTCGATTCTCATGCAGAACGCGGCTGGACCAGCCTTCCTCGCCGACTGCCCCACGCGCCTGGCGGTCGACATCATCTCCGACAAATGGGCCGTGCTCGTGCTCTTCGGGCTCAGCCATGAGCCTCGCAGGCACGGTGAGCTCGTCGACCTCATCGGCGGCGTCTCGCGCAAGGTCCTCACCCAGACGCTGCGCCGGCTCCAGCGGTACGGCCTGGTCGAACGCCATGCCGAAGCGCCACGGCGGGTCGAGTACAGCCTCACCGACCTCGGCCGGACCCTCGTCGAGCCCATCGAGGTCCTGACGAACTGGGCGAGGGACCACGGCGGGGCCATCGTCGATTTCCAGGAGGCCGCGGAAGCCACCGCCTCCGCTCGGGCTCGCGCGGCGGGTTGACCCTGGCGACGGGCGGCCTCGCCGACGGGGCGACGGCCGCCGGTATCACGGGGGAACACGACGGGAAGGCCCGAGAGCACGGCGGGGCCGGGCGGGGCCGGGCGGGGCCGGAAAGGCTCAGGGCAGCTCGGTGAACCGCTCCACCTGCTCGATCTTGCCCGCGATGACGATCACGTCCCCGTACCCCAGCACGGTTCCGGCGTCGGCGTAGGTGAACTCGTCGTACTGGCCCTTCACGCACACCACGGTCACGCCGTACTTGCGCCGCAGGTTGGACTCACCCAGGGGCACGCCGACGTACTCGCGGGGCGGGCGGGTCTTGACCACCGCGTAGTCGCCGTCCACCTCCATGTAGTCGAGCATCCGCCCGTTGAGCAGGTGGGCGAGCCGCTCCCCCATGTCGTGCTCGGGGAGGATCACGTGGTGGGCGCCGACCCGCTCCAGGATGCGGCCGTGCTCGCGGCTGACCGCCTTGGCCCAGACGTCCTCGATCTCCAGCTCGACGAGCAGGGACGTGGTGAGGATGCTGGACTCCAGGTCGGTGCCGATGGCGACCACCGCCCGGTAGAAGTCGGGCACCCCCATCTGCCGCAGCGCCTCGATGTCGGTGGAGTCGGCGACGACGACGTGGGTGAGCTTTCCCGCCAGGCTCTGCACCACCTTGGGGCGGCTGTCGATGGCCAGCACCTCGGTACCCCTGCGGAACAGCTCGACAGCCAGGGAGCTGCCGAAACGGCCGAGCCCGACGACCACCACCGGATCGTTCCTTCTGTCAGCCAACGATCGTCCTCTTTCGGGAGTCCGCAGTCACGGGGGGATCCGCCAACGCGAGAAGCCCGGAGGCGGACGACAGCCTCCAGGCTCCTATATGCGTCTCACTGCGCGAGCCATCAGGCCCGAATTCGCCTGATTCTACCTCAGGGGAACTCCAGAAGGGCTTCCTCTCCGCCACCGGGTTCCCGGCCGGATCCCGCGAGGGTGTCGAGGACCTGCTGACCGTACTTGGCCAGCTTGTTCTCCCCGATCCCGCTGATCGCGCCCAGCTCGGTCAGCGACGAGGGAGCCCTGGTCGCGATCTCGCGCAGGGTCGCGTCGTGGAAGATCACGTACGCGGGCACGCCCTGCTCCTTCGCCGTGGCTCCACGCCAGGCGCGCAGCAGCTCGAACACCGGCATCGCCTCCTCCGGCATCTCGACGGGCTCGGCCCGGCGCGAGGTGGAGGACGCCGACGACGTGGAGCCTCTGGCCGCCCTGGACGCCTTCTCCGGCTCGCGCCGCAGCGGGACCTGGCGTTTGCGGCCCAGAACCTCCGCGCTCGCCTCGGTCAGCACGAGCGTGCCGTAGTCGCCCTCGACGGCGAGCAGCCCCTGGGCCAGCAGCTGGCGCACCACGCCGCGCCACTCGGCCTCGCTCAGCTCCGTGCCGATGCCGAACACCGTCAGGCCGTCGTGGTCGTGCTGGATGACCTTGGCCGTCTTCTTGCCGAGGAGGATGTCGATGATCTGGCCGGCGCCGAACTTCTGGCGGCGCTCGCGCATGAGCCGGAACACGGTCGACAGGACCTTCTGCGCGGCGACCGTGCCGTCCCACGACTCCGGCGGCGACAGGCAGGTGTCGCAGTTGCCGCAGGCGGTGCCCTGCTGGCCGAAGTAGGCGAGCAGCCGCGCACGGCGGCACTCGACCGCCTCGCACAGGGCGAGCATGGCGTCCAGGTGGGCGGCGAGGCGGCGGCGGTGGGCGTCGTCGCCCTCGGAGGTGTCGATCATCTTGCGCTGCTGCACGACGTCCTGGAGGCCGTAGGCGAGCCACGCGGTGGAGGGCAGGCCGTCACGCCCGGCCCTGCCGGTCTCCTGGTAGTAGCCCTCGACGGACTTGGGCAGGTCGAGGTGGGCGACGAAGCGCACGTCGGGCTTGTCGATCCCCATGCCGAACGCGATGGTGGCGACCATGACGAGGCCGTCCTCGCGCAGGAAGCGCGCCTGGTTGGCCGCGCGGACGCGGGCGTCGAGCCCCGCGTGGTAGGGCAGCGCCTCGATGCCGTTCTGCACCAGGAACTCGGCGATCTTCTCGACCGAGTTGCGGGACAGGCAGTAGACGATGCCCGCGTCCCCGGCGTGCTCGGTGCGCAGCAGCTCCAGCAGCTGCCGCTTGGGCTCGTTCTTGGGGGCGATGCGGTACTGGATGTTGGGGCGGTCGAAGCTCGCCACGAAGTGGCGGGCCCCCTCCAGGTTCAGGCGGGAGGCGATCTCGGCGTGGGTGGCCTCGGTGGCCGTCGCGGTCAGCGCGATGCGCGGCACGTCCGGCCAGCGCTCGTGCAGCGCGGACAGGGCGAGGTAGTCGGGCCGGAAGTCGTGCCCCCACTGGGCCACGCAGTGCGCCTCGTCGATGGCGAACAGCGAGATCACCCCGCTGTCGAGCAGGCGCAGCGTGGCGTCGACCCGCAGGCGCTCCGGCGCCAGGTAGAGCAGGTCCAGTTCGCCGGACAGGAAGGCCGACTCGACGGCTCGGCGCTCCTCGAAGTCCTGGGTGGAGTTGAGGAACCCGGCCCGCACGCCGAGCGCGGTCAGGGCGTCGACCTGGTCCTGCATGAGCGCGATGAGCGGCGAGATCACCACTCCGGTGCCCTTCCGCACGAGGGCCGGGATCTGGTAGCACAGCGACTTGCCGCCGCCGGTCGGCATGAGCACGAGGGCGTCGCCGCCGGACACGACGTGCTCGATGATCTCCTGCTGGCCCGCCCGGAACGAGTCGTAGCCGAAGACGCGCTGCAGGACCCGCGACGCGTCGCTCACCTCGGGGCCGTTCTCGGGGGAAGCCATCGGGACATTGTACGAGGATCTTCTCGCTGGTCGGCGGCAAACAGGCAGGAAGCACGGACGTCGCCCGAGGCTGCCCGGGGCTGCCCGGCGCCGTGCGGGACCCGGACACCGGTGTCCGGCGGGGCCGTGCGGGACCGTGCGGAGCCCGGGCACCCACGCCTGACGGGGGACCGAACGGGAGAAGTGCCGCCGGGAGGGTCGGACCTCCCGGCGGCACCGGCACCGCGGTTCTCCCGCGGTCCTCCTACGAGATCACATGATCACGGGTTGACGTTGATCGTGAAGGTCGACGTCGTGTTCTTGATGTTCTGGAAGTTGTTGCTCATCTGGAGGTTGTTGAACGTGGCCGAGCCGACCGCCGGGCCCTGACCGGGCTCGGGCATCTCGTTGGCCCAGATGGCCCAGCCGGACTTGGCGTCGAAGGCGTCGCCGCTCTTCCTCGCACCGGTGATCGAGACGTTCGTGAAGATCGTGTCGGTGACCGGGTTCTGCGGCTGGCCTCCGGAGTAGTTGGTCTGGAACATGATGCCGCCGTAGGTCGGGTCCACGATGTCCACGTTGTTCACGCGGATGCCCTGGAAGACCTTGGAGGCGGAGAAGACCCAGATCGCCGGGAAGACCTGCTGTCCCCAGAAGTGACCGCCGGCCCGGACGATCGAGATGTTCTCGAACCTGGTGGGCGGGCTGGCGCCGAAGCCGTTCATCGGGTAGCCGAAGTCCAGCGAGCTGATCGTGATGCCGGAGTAGACCAGCGTGTCGGCGATGTAGATGTTCCTGAAGACGTTGTCGTACCCGCCGTAGACCGCGACGCCCGCGGCCCGCCAGGTCAGGATGGACGTCAGGTTCTCGTAGACGTTGCCCTTCATGTCGGCGCCGCCGGCGTCGATGGCCGAGAACAGCGCGAAGCTGTCGTCACCGGTGGCGCGGGCCTCGTTGTTGCTGACGAGGTTGTCCGTGCTGCCGTTGGTCATGTTGATGCCGTCGGCGAACATGTTGCGGATGCGGGAGTTCTTGATCGTCACCCGGTCGGTGTTGGCGCCCCAGTAGAGGCAGACCATGTGCTCGTTCCAGATGTTGTCGATCACCACGTCGGCGACGTTGGCGAAGTCGAACACCTTGCCCGGACCGTCGATGCGCGAGGTGTAGTTGCCGAAGTAGGCGAAGTTCGCGAAGGACGAGCCGTTCGCGCTGGCCTCGGCGCGGAAGCCGACGTCGGTGTTGTCCTGGCTGTCGGGCGCCCGGAACTGGGTGTACCAGGGGCCGGCGCCGACCACCTTGACGGCCTTGCCGTAGACCTGGAACTTGCTGGACGTCTGGTAGGTGCCCGCCGGCAGGTAGACGCCGACCAGGTTGCCGGTGTTGTCCATCCGCACCCGGTCAAGGGCGTTCTGCACGTCCTGGTGGGTGAAGCCGGCGGGGGTCGTGTACCTGGCGGGGTCGGGGTTCGCGATCGGCGAGACCTGCTCGGTGTTGATGAAGTCGATCGCGTACGTCGTGCTGTTGGCGGGGTCCTTCTGAAGCCTGATCTTGCTGCCGGCCGGGACGGTGGTCCCGAGCATGACGTTGGCCTCGTCGTAGATGTGACGCGGGCCGCCGGAGCCGGGCGAGTTGTTGGGACCGGCCTCGGGGCCGTACAGCCAGGCGTACCTGGACGTCAGGTTGATGGGCTTGAGGAAGGTGCCGTTGACGTAGACGTTCAGCGTCGAGTTGATGCCGCCGCCGCCCGGGGCGTCAGGGATGGAGAAGCGGGTGACCAGGGTGTTGGTGCTGGCCTTGGTGGTGAACTCGACGTAGCTGCCCGTGCTGTTCAGCGTCACGGCCCTGCGGCCGGACGCCTCACCCGCCACGTGGCCGATCTCGCGGTTGGGGCCGACCACGGCCGCCCCGCCGCCGACGACGGCGTCCTCGGCCTCGTACATGTCGTACGGCATGTTGGCGCCGCGGCCGACGAAGAACGGCTGGGTGCTGGTGTTGTTGGCCCGCTTGACCGGGAGCTCGTTGGCGTCGTCGGCGAGGACCGTCCTGACGGTGAACTTGCCGTTGACCGCCGTCCAGGTGCCCAGGTTCACCGGGCCGGTGGTGGCACCCGGCGCGATCACGCCGCTGTGGGAGCCGGTCAGGGTGCGGACGACGGTGCCCGCCTCGTTGAGGACGTTCAGCGTGATGCCGTGGGCGCCGCTCGCGGAGGCCACGGTGCCCTGGTTCCTGATCGCCACGGAGAAGGTGACGACGGCGCCGTTGGACGGGTTGCCGGGGGTCCAGCTGGTGGTGGCGACCAGGTCGGAGGTGTCGACCGGCCTGACCACGAGCGGGGCGGAGGCCGCGAAGGTGTTGTTGGACTCGTTCTGCTCGATGACGCCGTTGTCCTCGTCGACCTTGGCGCTCAGCGGGTAGCTGCCCGCGTCACGGGGTCCGGCGTTGGCGGTCACCGTGGCGGACGCTCCGGCGGCCAGCGCGCCGACCGAGGCGGTGCCGACCTTGGTGGTGCCCAGGTAGAAGTTGACGTTCGTCGCACCGGAGGCCGCCGAGCCGGCGTTGCGCACCGTGGCCGAGAGCGTGACGGAGTCGGTCTCGACGGGGGACGCGGGGGACGCGGTCAGAGCGGTGACCGTCAGGTCCGGGTTCGGCGCCGGGGTGCCGATGATCTGGAACTCGGCGATCTGACCGGCGGGGGCACCGGTGTTCGAGGTGATCCTGAGCTGGACGTCGGCGTAGGCGCCGCTGACCGGGATCGTCACCGTGTTGCCGGAGGCGGGGTCGAAGGTGTGGTTCGCCGCCGCGGCCAGGCTGGTGAAGGTGCTCGAGCTCTGCGCCCGCCCGAGGACCTGGATGTTCTGCGTGCGCGTTCCCCAGACGCTGTCGGGGTTCAGCTTCAGCACGACCGAGCTGAGGGTGGCGTTCGCCCCGAGGCCGACGGTCAGCGTGTTGGGGTAGCTGCCGCCGTTGCCCTCCCAGTAGGTCGCCGTGTTGTTGTCGTTGGCGTTGCCCGCCACGAAGGTGAAGACCGAGGAGGAGGCGGTGATCGCCTTGCCGACGGCCAGGTTCGACCCGGGCGGGGTGCTGCCCTGGCGGGTGACGGTGTTGCTGTTGCCGGACTGGTTGCCCGCGGCGTCCTTGGCCTTGACGTAGTAGGACACCGTCGCGGTGGCCGGCTGGGTGTCGGTGTAGGTCAGGACGTTGCCCGCCACGCTGCCGCGCAGGGCGTTGTTGGCGTAGACGTCGTAACCGGTCACGCCGACGGTGTCGGTCGAGGCGTTCCAGGTCAGCCTGATCTGGCCCGAGCCCGGCTCGGTGTAGGCCAGGTTCGACGGTGTGCTCGGCGGCGTCGTGTCACCGCCGCCGGTGGGGCCGTACACCTCGAACTCGGAGATCTGACCGGCGGGCCAGCCCGTGTTGGCGGTGAGGTTCAGCCGCAGGTAGCGGGCACTGGTCGCGGCGAAGTTGATCGTCACCGTGTTGCCGGTCGCCGGGTTGAAGGTGTAGCCGGCGGAGCCCACGACGGTCGTGGTGGGCGTGGCGCTCGTGCCCGCCAGCACCGACAGCGTCTGCGTCCTGGTCTCCCAGGCTGTCGCGGGCGGCAGCTTCAGGACGACCTGGTTGACGCTGGCCGCGGCTCCGAGGTCCACCTGCACCCACTGCGGGAAGGCGTTGTTGCTGCTCTCCCAGTAGGTGGTGGCGTTGCCGTCGGTGACGTTGCCCGCACCGTAGGGGGCGTTGACACTGCTGGACGAGGCTGACTTGCCCGCCGCCAGGTTGGGGCCGGCGGCCGCCGAGGCCGGTGCGACGACCGCCCCGGCCAGAGCGAGCAGGCTGGTCGCGGCCATCGCCGCCATCAGCCGTAACGCCAGGTACTGCTTTCTCATTGCGTTCCTCTATCTCTCGTCTGGAACGACAGGGTCGGGAGAGAGGCCGTGGCCTCCGTCACGCGACGCGCTCGGCACCCGGGAGTGCCTCGCCCACGAGGCGCGGATCCCCGGCCCGCTTCTTCCGGGTCCCCGGAATCCGGCGGGCGGGCCGGCCGGGTGGTCTGTGCGGGCCGATCCGCGGGCCGTGCCTCGTTCGTCGCTGGGGGGTGCTGGTCGCCGTGTGCGCCGGTGTTCCTCCTGTGGGGACGACCGGCGGGACGAGCGATGGGTGAACGTCGGATCTGATCGGACCTGGTCGGGTCTGTCGGCGGGCCCCGGGCGGGAGACGTCCGGAACCACGGGACCCCTGACCGGCTGCAGCGGCGGCGCGGGACGCTCTGCCGGGCGCGGGCCGTGACGGCCCTGCCGTCGGCCACGGGTCAGCGTCGGCGCGGGGGCAACGAGTGTCGCAGAGTGTCGCAACCGGGGCCGCCATGGCGGCGACCGGCCGCGCAATGCCGAGAACGACATCACCTGGGGCCTCTCCGGAGGGGTGGGAGGGACGTGCCGGGCGCAGCACATCACTGCCGTAAGTTGCGGAGAACAGAGAGAATTTAACAGGACTTTGCAATATTTTTGCATTGCGCTGGCCAAATGTTACATACGTGCTACGGCCGCGTCAACGGGTCGAGAAGGGCGGCTTACTTCGCCGCGCGACCCCGCGTGCGATCCGGCCGATCTGCCTGCCACGGGGGCCTTCGGGCCCCGTTCGGGGCCGGTAGGCGAGGGGGCGCGAACCCTTCGGGGAGGTCCCGCGCGGCGGGACGGAGGGGGCGCCGGCGACGTGACGGGGACCGGGGACACGCCCCGGAAACACCGCCGCACGAAACGGCTTGCGTGAGGGAAGCGGGCCGACGAAACTCGCGGACCCGCACCTCCCGGTCCGCACATAACGGCCCGCACCTCCCGGTCCGCACGTAACGGCCCGCACATCCCGGCCAGTACGGCGCGGCCCGCACGACACCGTCCTCACAACGGCCGGCCGGACCGGAAGGCGCCACGCCGGAGCACCGGGGACGCGCGGCTCGGCACGGAACCCGGATGACACGGAACAAGAGCTTTTTGGGCTATTTAGTCTGAAATATGTGGCTTAACGGACAGCAACGTGAGACGTGGTGACGCTTCACCCCTCGAACAGGCGCAGCCGGTGTGCCGTCGCCGCGGCCTCCCCGCGCGAGGCGGCGCCCAGCTTGGCGAGGATGTTGGAGACGTGCACGCTAACGGTCTTCGCCGAGATGAACAGTTCCCCCGCTATCTCGCGGTTGCTGCGGCCGGTCGCCACCAGGCCCAGCACCTCGTGCTCGCGCGCGGTGAGCCCGAACCCGGCCCCTTCGGAGACCGGCTCGGCGGAGGCGGGCTCTCCGGAGAGCGGGATCCGAGCCCGTCTGGCCAGGGAGACGATCTCGGCGGCGAGCGGCCGGGCCCCGACGCGCGCCGCGAGCTCCGCCGCCCGGGGCAGGCTCAGCGCGGCCTCGTCGCGCTCCCCCGCCGCGACGGCGGCCCGTGCCGCGCCGAGCAGGGCGCAGGCCTCGGCGTAGGGCTGGCGGAGCGCGGCCCAGGCGGCGGCCGCCGCGTCCCACGCCCCCCGGTCGAGCACCCCTTCCGTCTGGGCGGCCTCGGCCGTGAAGGTGAGGCTGTGCGCCCTCTGGAGCTCCCCTTCCACGCCGAGCCTCGCGGCCACGGCGCGCAGCCGGGGCAGCCGGGGCAGCGAGGGCAGCGAGGGCAGCGAGGGCACGGCCACTCGCAGGCAGGCGAGGAGGAGCGGCCAGACGTAGCGGGGGGTGATCTCCAGGTCCTGCTCGTCCAAGGTCCGCTCGACGAGCGCGGACGCCTCGTCGTGCCTGCCGCGCGCCACCAGCAGCTCGATCTCCCTGCGCAGGTGGGGCAGGGTCGTCTGGTTCCGGTAGGTGCCCCTGGAGAACACGGCCCGCGAGGCCCGGATGAGCGATTCGGCCCGGTCGAGGTCTCCGCGGGCCAGCGCGATGTCGGTGGCCAGGCCCTGCAGGCTCGCGCGGTAGGGGGCCGGCGGGGCGACCTCGAGGACGCGCTCGACCACCTCGGACGCCTCGTCCCAGCGGCCCAGCGAGACCAGTGGCTCGACCAGGTTGATCGCCAGGAAGGCGCCGGACGTGCGGGCCAGGCCGTACGCCTCGGCGTCGGCGACGCCGCGGCGGGCGACCTCCGCGGCCCGCTCATGCCACCCGGCCCCCTCCAGGGCGTCGGACTCGAAGATGACGGCCCGCATCAGCGCGTGGTAGGAGCCGGCCCTGCCCGCGTTCTCCCGCGCCCGGGCGAACGCGGCGATCTCGTCCTCCGTCCGGGAGTAACGGCAACCGGCCCAGGTGAGGGTGATGAGCGCGTGAGCCTCGGCGTCGGTGTCGCCCACCTCCTGGGCGATGCGCATCGCCTCCTCGGCCGTCGCCTCCTTCTCCGCCCGGTCGCCGTGCTCGCTGAGCACGCGTGCCAGGTTCTCCAGGACCCGGGCGCGCAGGGAGGTCGGCGGCTCGGCCGGAACGAGCTTGGCGGCGGTGCGGAGGTCCTCGACGTACCCGTCCCTGCCGAGGTCGTACCTGACGAGCCCGCGCTGGCGCAGCAGCCGGGCCGCGCGGATCGGGTCGGTGGCGGTGTCGATCTCCCGCAGGGCCGCCTTGGCGAGGGAGATGCCCCGCTCGAACTCCCCCGCCAGGTGCGCCACGGTGACGGCCTGCCGGAGCACGTCGACGTGGTCGGCGGCGATCCGCTCCGCGGCGTCGGGCACCGTCTCCCACAGCTCGAGCACCCGGGTCAGCATGCGCAGCTGCTCGTCGTAGGCCGCCGCCTTCCTGGCGGCCGCGGCCGCGTGCCAGGCACTGATCAGCGCCCAGAGGGGGTTGTGCGCGGCGTGCCAGTGGTGGGCGAGCTCGATGGCCGACCGGGGGGCGGGCAGGATGCCGGGGTCGGCCTCCAGGGCCTCGGCGAAACGGGTGTGCAGGCGGGTGCGCTCACCGGGCAGCAGGTCGTCGTGGACGGCCTCGCGGATCAGGGCGTGCCGGAAGGCGTACGTCTCGCCGTCGACCACGAGCACGTTGCCCGCCACCGCCGGGCGCAGCAGGCGGGAAAGGTCGCCGTCGTCGGCCCCGGCGACGGCCGAGAGCATCGTGTGCTCGATCCTCGCCCCGCCGGCGGCGGCCAGCCGCATCAGCTCCTGGGTCTCCTTCGGCAGGCGCTCGACGCTGGCCAGCAGCAGGTCGCGCAGCGAGTCGGGCAGTGTCTCGCCCTCGCCCCCGCTGAGCAGCGCCTCGACGAACAGCGGGTTTCCCTCGCTGCGCGCGTAGACCAGATCGATGTCGGCGACCGGCTCGCCGTGGAGGATGCTCGCGGCCTGCTGGCCCACCTCCCGGCGGCTCAGCCTGCGCAGGTCGAGCCGGGTGACCCAGTCGACCCGGCTCAGCTCGGCCAGCAGCGGGCGCAGGGGGTGCGTGCGGTGCAGCTCGTCGGCCCGGTAGGTGACCAGGGTCAGCAGGGGCACGTCGGGGCGCTGGTAGCGGACGAGGAACGACAGCAGGTCGCGGGTGGAGCGGTCGGCCCAGTGGGCGTCCTCGATGACCAGGATCGTCGGCCGGGTCTCGGCGAGCCGCTCCAGCAGGCCCAGGATCTGCTCGAAGAGCCGGGCCCGCGCCTCGGCGTCCTCTCTCTCCGGCTCACCGAACTCCGGCAGCAGCCGGGCGAGCCCTCGCGTCGCCCCGCCGGGCAGCAGCGCGGCGACGCCGTCGTGGCCCAGGTCGCGGGCGAGTTTGCGCAGCACCGCGGTGAAGGGGGCGAAGGGGAGGCCGTCGGTGCCCAGCTCCAGGCACCCGCCGACCAGCGCCAGGGCGCCGTCGGAGCGCTCGGTGAACTCGCGGACGAGGCGGGTCTTGCCGACCCCGGCCTCGCCTCCCACGAACACGGTCGAGGCCGATCCGGAACGAGCCCTGGCGAGCGCGCCTTCCAGGACGGCGAGCTCGTCGGCGCGGCCGACGAACAGGGGGCTTACCGTGTGGGCTCTCACGCCCCCAGGATGCCACCGGCCACCGACAGTCAGGCGTCCCTCTGGGCACGCCTCCCCGCCGTCCCCGGTCGCAGCCGGGGTCCCGGAGACCGAGGACCCTCCCCGCCGTCCCCGGTCGCCGCGGAGTTCGGGAGCCCGGGGACTCTCCTTGCCGCGCCCGGCCACAGCCGGAGGCCGAGGACTCTCCCCCGCCTCCGGTCCGCCTCGGAGTCCCGGAGGCGGGGGGGCTTTCCGCGGCCTTCCGGGGAGGGCCCGCCGCCCCGCGCCCGAGGGCGGCGTCACCGGCCGGGCTCGACCCTGAGGGCGCCGCAGCGTCCTGAACGCGCTTTCACGGAGCGCGGGAGGGGGCGGGGCGCCGTTCCGGCGTCCTAGGGGCATCAGGGCGCCTCCCCGTGCCCTCGTGGGCCGCCGCGCGGACAGGACGTGCCCCGCCCCGAGCCGGTCCCGGCGACTCCCGCCGTACGAGGTGTCCGATCATGGAAAAAGCCCCCCGGTTGACGTCAACCAGGAGGCTCTGACCTGCGACTTGCTAGTGTGGGCGATACTGGGATCGAACCAGTGACCTCTTCGGTGTGAACGAAGCGCTCTCCCGCTGAGCTAATCGCCCGCCCTGCGCGGCCCCTCACGGTGCCGACGTGGAAAACCATACAGCAATCCGGGAGTGCTCGCGAAGCGGTATCCGCCAACGAAATGATCTTGAAAGACGACACGGTCGGGAGGCAAAGGTCTGAGGATGCATCCGGCGGGGGGCTACGGTGTCATAGCATCGTCCTGATCCGTAGAAGCACCGAACGACCCGCGCTCGACCCGAATCACCCGAGACGCCCCGCCAGGGAGTCGACGGTGACCAAAACGAGACGCAAAACCCTTGCAAATACGGCCCTGTTGGTGATGTTTAGCCAGGTAGATGCCCAAATGTCGCGCTGTGATGTGTGTTACAGAAGGGCGTCGAGGCGGAATCTTTCCTACAGGTTTCTTTGTTCCGCGTGATAGCTCGCGAGGAACGAGGCCGTTTCGGAGCAGTGAGAGCAGTGAAAGCCCCGCAGAGGGGACCGACGACGAAAAAGGTTTGGCTGACGATGAACAGCGCCACCGTCTCTGCCGAGCTAGGCCTTCGGCTTGTGGTCCCCGACCGTACCACCGTCCCCCTGCTCGCCGGGCTCAGCTATACGGCCGGTGATCCGTACGCGATCAGGATGGCCTTCCACGTGGGCAACGACGAACCGGTCGAGTGGATCTTCGCTCGCGAGTTGCTGACGGTCGGCATCGTGCGGCGGGTCGGCGACGGGGACGTGCAGGTGTGGCCGGCGCGCGCCGACGGCGAGCGCACGCTGCACATAAGCCTCACGTCGCCGTTCGGGCAGGCCCTGTTCGAGGTGCCCCTGGCCCCGCTCACGGAGTTCCTGCACCGGACGTACGAGCTGGTCCCCGCCGGTCGCGAGACCGACTTCATGGATCTGGACGCCGAGCTCAGCAACATGCTCTGGAGTTCGTGACGGCCTCCCGGCGGGGCCGCCGGGCCCCAGCCCGGGCTTGAGGCCCCGACCCGGGTTCGAAGCCACGTCCCGCATTGAGACCACGTCTCGGGTTCGGGGCTACGTCCCGGGTTTGAGCAGGTCCCGCATCCGGGCGATCTCGATGCCCTGCCCGGAGACGACGTCCTTGGCGGTGGCCAGCATGACCCGGTCGGCGCCCTCGCGCAGCTGGAGCCCCGCCATCGTCACCGCCGCCTCGTGATGGGTGATCATGAGGGTCAGGAAGAGGGTGTCGAAGGCCGCCCCCCTGGCCGCCCTGAGCCGGTTCATCTCCTCCAGCGGGAGCGTGTGGTCGTCGTGGCCGCCGTGCTCGCCCGGAGGGCGTCCGGCCGACCTCAACCACGAGGTCATGGCCGCGATCTCCGGCCGCTGCGCCGCGGTGATCCGCTCGGCGAGCTTCCGCAGGACCGGCGAGGACGACCGGGCCGGCACCAGTGCCGCCATCTCCAGCGCCTGCCGGTGATGCGGGATCATGCCCTCGGCGAACCTGACGTCGGCCGCGGTGACGCGCGCCTCGGACTCCCCGAGGCGCTCGCCGGGCATCGCCGTGCGACCGGCCTCCCCCGGGCCACCCGGGATGATCACAGGCGCGCCGGACTCGGCGACGAGCGGGATGGACCGCTCCGATCCGGCCTCCGCGCATCCACCGAGAACCGCTGCCATTATGATCACCGCGATACCCTGACTCGGCACACGCATCCTCCGCATAGCTTCAATAATGGGGCAAGTGGACCGACGTAATGGGGGCACCGTGCGACCGATCGTGGCATTCGTCCTGTCCGCGCTACTTCTCGTGGCAGGGTGTGGGGCGGATCCGACTCCCACTGCCTCGCCACCGTCCGCGGCGGCCGCGCCCACCCCCGAGGGGAGCCCGAGCGCCTCGGAGCAGACGGCGGAGACCCCCGCTCCCGGAATCTCGGGGGACGGCACGCACAGCGACAACATCACGCACCTGGCCAACGTGCCCCCCAGCGCCCCGCTCGACGGGCCCCAGTCGTGGGGCACCGACCTGGCCTTCCAGGGCGACTACGCGTTCGTCGGCAACTTCGACGGCTTCAGCGTCTTCGACATCTCCGACCCGTCGAAGCCCTCGATCGCCAGTCAGGTCCTCTGTCCCGGCGAGCAGAACGACATCTCGGTGAGCGGGAACCTGCTGTTCCTGTCGATCGACTCCGCCCGGGTCGGCCCGGAGTGCGACGCCCAGCGCGGCGAGCCGGAGTCGGACGCCTGGGAGGGCATCCGGATCTTCGACATCGAGGACAAGGCCAACCCCAAGTTCGTCTCGGCGGTCCAGACCGACTGCGGCTCGCACACCCACACGCTCGTCCCCGGCAAGAGCCCGGACAAGGTCTACCTCTACATCTCCTCCCCCGGCCCCGAGCCCGGTACGGCGACCTGCCCGCCCCCGCACAACAAGATCTCCGTGGTCGAGGTGCCGGTCGAGGCCCCGAAGACCGCGAAGGTGGTCTCGCAGCCGGCCCTCTCCGAGAAGGCCGTCGAGGGGGCCATCGGCGGCTGCCACGACCTCACGGTCTACCCGGAGAAGGACCTCGCCGCCGCCGCCTGCTTCGGCGACGGGATCCTGATGGACATCTCCGACCGGGTCAACCCCAAGGTCCTCCAGCACGTGAGCGACAAGGAGAACTTCGCCATCTGGCACTCGGCGACGTTCAACAACGACGCCACCAAGGTCGTCTTCGGGGACGAGCTGGGCGGCGGCGTGAGCGCGACCTGCGACGCCAACACCCCGAAGACCAAGGGCGCCAACGCCGTGTACGGCCTCGGCAAGGACCGCAGGCTCACGCTCCGCGGCTACTTCAAGATCCCGAGGGAGCAGTCGCCCGAGGAGAACTGCGTCGCGCACAACGGATCGCTGCTGCCGGTGCCGGGCAAGGACATCATGGTCCAGTCGTGGTACCAGGGCGGGGTGTCGGTCTGGGACTTCACCGACGCGACCAAGCCCCGGGAGATCGGCTTCTTCGAGCGGGGCCCGGTGCCGGGAGTCGGCGGCTCCTGGTCGGCGTACTACTACAACGGCCACATCTACTCGAGTGACATCACCAAGGGCCTGGACGTGCTCCGCATCGACGACCCGCTGACCGACCCGGCCGCCAAGGTCAGGACCAAGGAGCTGAACGCGCAGACCCAGGTGTCCTACTAGCCCGCCGGTCCGGCCGGTCCGTGACCGCCGGACGGCCCGTTCCCGGCTCCGGTGGGCACGCCCTCACCGGAGCCGGGAACGTCGCATCGGGAACGGGAACGAATCCCGGGGAACCGGGCTCAGGGATCGAGGTCGGCGGCGGAGCGCTCGGCGAAGACCTGCATGGCCTTGGCGGTGATCGGGCCGGGCGCGGCGGGCAGCACGGTCCGGTCGACCGCGCGGATCGGCTGGATGTCACGGGTGGTGGAGGTCAGGAACGCCTCCTCGGCCTCGTACAGGGCCGAGAGCGGGACGTCCTCCTCGATGCCCCCGCACCACTCCAGGGCGAGCGCGCGGGTGACCCCGGCCAGGCAGCCCGAGGCGAGCGTGGGGGTGAGCAGCCGCCCGTCGCGTACGACGAAGATGTTGCTGCCGGTGCCCTCGCAGAGGTTCCCCGCGAGGTTCTCGAAGATCGCCTCGCCGCCGCCCCTCGCCTTGGCGAAGAACAGCGCCTTGGCGTTGTCGCCGTAGGAGGTGCTCTTCACCCCGGCGAGCGCGCCGCGCTCGTTGCGTGGCCAGGGCACGACGGTGACGTCGGCGGTGGCCGGGAACGCCTTCTGCTCGTCGGCGATCACCACGGTTGTGCAGCCCTGGTCGCCCCGGTCGGAGCCGAGCGGTCCCGGGCCGCTGGTGTAGGTGACCCGGACGCGGCCGAGCCGCCACGGCGGGGCCTCTGCCAGGCAGGCCCGGATCCCGTCGGCGATCGCGGCCACGTCGGGGTCGGGCAGGTCCATCCGCCGCGCCGAGAGCGTGAGCCGGTCGAGGTGGCGGGTGAGCGCGAACGTGGCGCCGTCCATGCACTTGATCGTCTCGAACACCCCGTCACCGACCATCAGGCCGTGATCGAACACCGAGACGACGGCCTGATCCGGGGAGACCAGCGCCCCGTTAAGCCATATGGGTACGTTCATGCGACTCCTTCTGAGCCTGATGTTGATGCCAGCGCGATGAGCCGGGAGGCCTTCAGCTCGGTCTCGTCCCACTCGCGTCGCGGATCGCTACCCCAGGTTATGCCCGCGCCCGTACCGAAGCGGATCTCGTCGGACGACAGCCAGAACGTGCGGATCCCCACGGCCAGGGACGCCCGCCTCCGGTCGGCGTCGACCCAGCCCACGGTTCCACAGTAGGGGCCGCGCGGCTCTGGTTCGAGCTCATCGATGATTCGCAGGGCCGAGGATTTCGGAGCGCCGGTCACCGATCCCGGCGGGAAGGTCGCGGAGAGCAGCTCCGGCCACCCGTACTCGGGCGCCAGCCGCGCCCGGACCGTGGAGACCAGGTGTACGAGACCGGGGTGCTCCTCCACCTCGCACAGGGCGGGCACGCTCACCGAACCGACCGCGGCGACCCTGCCCAGGTCGTTGCGGACGAGATCGACGATCATCACGTTCTCCGCGTAGTCCTTCTCCAGCAGGTCCGCCGCGGTGACCCCGGTCCCCTTGATCGGCCTGGACTCGACCACGTCGCCGTCCCTGGACAGGAAGAGCTCCGGGGAGGCCGACACGACGCTCAGCCCCGGCAGGCTCACCGTGGCGGCGTAGGGGGCGGGGTTGCCCTCCGCCAGCCGTACGGCCAGGGCCAGCGGGTCCGGCCCCCGCCCCGCGGGGAGCGGCGCGCTCAGCACCCGGCACAGGTTGGCCTGGTAGACCTCGCCCCGCTCGATGTAGGCGCGGATGCGCCGCACGCCGTCCTCGTACGCGGCCCGGTCCAGGGAGGTGCGCCACGACGACGGGTGCGGCCCGCGCCAGGGGCCGCGCGGCGCGGGCAGCGGGGCCCTGCGGACGTCCCCGAACCTGGCGCACGTCACCTTGCCCTCGTAGTCGATCACGACGGCCCACCATCCCTCGCCGTCCAGCGCGGCGAGATCGGTGGTGAGGTCCCGGAGGCCCGTGGCCAGATATCCGGTGACATGCGCAAAAAAGTCATGCACTGCCCTATTGTCCCGCCCGCTCGGCGAGCAGCCGCACCAGGGTGCGGGCGGCGGGCAGCGGGGTGGGCGGCAGCGCCGCGTAGACGGTCCGGCGCGGGGCGAGGTCGCCGAGGGAGCGGAGCACCAGATCGGCCGGTACGGCGTACGCGGCGATGGCGGGGACGAGCGTGACGCCGAGCCCGGCCGCGACGAACCCGAACTTGCCCGTCCACTCGGCGATCCTGACCGTGGCGCGGGGCGCGAACCCGGCGCGGGCGCAGGCCGCGGCGAGCGCGGTGGCCCGGCCGGGCGGTGGCGCCTCGATCCAGGTCGCCTCCCGCAGCTCGCGCAGGTCGACGATCTCCTCCGCCGCCAGCCGGTGATCGCGGGGCAGCGCGACGAGCAGTTCGTCGTCGGCCAGCTCGATCATCTCGATCTCCTCCTCGCGGGGCAGCTCGGACGGGTAGTCGCTGACCACCGCGACGTCCAGGCCGCCCTCGCGCATGCGGCGCAGCAGGCTCCCGCTGGGCCCCTCGATCGGGACGAGCTCGACCTCGGGGAAGTCCTGGCGGAACGCGCGCAGGGCGCCGGGCACGAGCGCGACGTTGGCGGTGGCGAACGCCCCCACCCGCAGCCGCCCCCGGTAGCCGCCGAGGATCCCGGCCAGCTCCTCCTCCGCCCTGGTCAGCCGGTTCAGGACGACCTGGGCGTGGTGGTGCAGCGCCTCACCGGCGGGCGTGAGCCGCACCCCGCGCGGCAGCCGCTCGAACAGCGGGCCGCCCGCGCGGTGTTCGAGGGCGGCGATGCGGCGGGACACGGCCGACTGGGTGTAGTTGAGCCTGGCGGCGGCTGCCGTGAACGACCCGGTGCGGGCCACGGCGTCCAGCAGGCGCAGGCCTTCGACGTCGAACACATTCCTCCTTCGCATGGCTTGCATGCAATCTAGTCGCTGGTGGAATGCCTTGCCGGTTCGTAGCGTGGAGCGCATGATTTCCTTTCTCGGTCTGGGACGCATGGGCGCCCCGATGGCCCGGCGGCTCGTGGCCGCCGGATACACGGTGACGACGTGGAACCGCACCCCCCGCGCGGTCGAGGGAGCCGCCACGGCGGCGTCGCCCGCCGAGGCCGTGGCGGGCGCGGAGCTGGTCGTCACGATGCTCGCCGACCCCGCGGCGGCGAGACGGGTGCTCGCGGACGCGGCGCCGGGTCTGCGGCCCGGGACGGTGGTCGCGGAGATGTCGACGATCGGGCCCGAGGCGGTGGCCGGGCTGCGCGACCTGCTTCCCCCGGGGGTGGGACTGGTCGACGCGCCGGTCCTGGGCAGCGTGGGACCGGCCGCGGACGGCACCTTGGTGGTGCTGGCCGGGGGCCTGCCCGAGGATCTGGCCCGCTGCCGGAAGGCGCTGGAGGTGTTCGGCCGGGTGCTCGAGGCCGGCGGCCCCGGCGCGGGCGCGGCGATGAAGCTGGCCGTGATGAGCGCGCTGGTGCCCGCCCAGGTGTTGCTCGCCGAGACCGTCGCGTACGCGGAGGCGACCGGAGTGGACACCGCGGCCCTGCTGGACGTGCTCGGCGGCACGCCGCTGGGACCGCTCGTCGAACGGGTCCGCCCGGCCGTCGAGAGCGGTCCGTACGGGACGCGCTACGCCCTCGGCCTGGCGGCCAAGGACATGGAGCTGGCCGCGCACGGGACCCAGACGCTCGCCGCCGCGGCCGGGGCCAGGCTGGCGGGCGCGGTGGCGGCCGGGCTCGGCGGGGCGGACCTGACCGCGATCTTCACGCACGTCGCCGCGACCGGTCCCACCGGGGCGGACCGGACGGGCGAGCCTCGCCAGACGGGTCAGGCGGAAACGAGGGAAGCCGGGGACATCAGGGGCACAGGTGACACAGAGGACATCGGAGGCACCGGGAAGGGAGGACCGGGCCGTACCGGCGTGACGAGACTGAACCCGGCCACGGTTCCCGCCACCAACGGGCTCTACTCCCACGCCACCAGGGCCGCGGGCCTGCTGTTCGTCTCGGGGCAGGTGGCACTGGACGGGGAGGGGAAGGTGGTCGGCGAGGGGGACATGACGCGCCAGTCCGAACATGTGATGGACCTGCTGTCACGCGTCCTCGCCGACCAGGGCTGCACGTTCGACGACGTGACCCACATCCGGAGCCACCTCACCGACATGTCGCTGCTGCGGGAGTACGGGGCCGTGCGCGAGCGTTTCATCACCGGCGAACCCCCGGCCAGCACGACCGTGGAGGTCTCGCGGCTGTTCCGGCCGGGGCTGCTCATCGAGGTGGAGGTGATCGCCGCCCTCCCCGCGGGCCGGTGACGGCGGCGATGACGGCGGCGGCGTCCACCGGGCTCGCCTGCGGGCCGTGACGGCGGGATCACCGCGCTGGCCCGTGACGGCGCCGTGACCGCCCTACGACAGGGGACCGGTGACCGTCTCGGCGGCGGCGACGACCGCGCCGGCCGCGACGAGCTGGACCACCGTCTCGATCTCCGGCGCGAGGAAGCGGTCGGGGCCGGGACCGGGGACGGACTGGCGCAGCACGTCCACCACGGCCCCGGTCGCCGGGGCGGGCCGCAGCGGGGCGCGCAGGTCCAGGGCCCGCGCGGCGGTGAGGACCTCCACCGCGAGCACCCGGGTGAGGCCGTCCACCGAGCGGCGCAGCTTGCGCGCGGCCGACCAGCCCATGGAGACGTGGTCCTCCTGCATGGCGGAGCTCGGGATGGAGTCGACGCTCGCGGGCGCGGCCAGGCGCTTGAGCTCGGAGACCACCGCCGCCTGGGTGTACTGGGCGATCATGTGGCCGGAGTCGACGCCGGGGTCGTCCGCGAGGAAGGCGGGCAGGCCGTGGCTGCGGGCCACGTCCAGCATGCGGTCGGTGCGGCGCTCGGAGATGCTCGCCATGTCGGCGACCGCGATGGCCAGGAAGTCGAGCACGTAGCCGACGGGGGCTCCGTGGAAGTTGCCGTTGGACTCCACCCGGCCGTCGGCCAGGACCACCGGGTTGTCGATCGCGGAGGCCAGCTCCCGCCCGGCGACCAGGGCGGCGTGCGCCAGGGTGTCGCGGGCGGCCCCGGCGACCTGCGGGGCGCACCTGAGGGAGTACGCGTCCTGGACGCGGGTGCAGGTGCCGTCCCGGTGGGACTCCATGATCTGCGAGCCGCCGAGCAGGGCCCTGAGGTTGGCGGCGCTGGCCGCCTGCCCGGGGTGCGGGCGCAGGGCCTGCAGGTCGGCGGCGAAGACACGGTCGGTGCCCAGGAGCGCCTCCACGCTCATGGCCGCGCTCACGTCGGCGGTTCTGAACAGGCGGGCGAGGTCGTCCATGGCCAGGATGAGCATGCCGAGCATGCCGTCGGTGCCGTTGATGAGCGCGAGCCCCTCCTTGGCCACCAGTTCCACGGGCTCGATGCCCGCCCGCTTGAGGGCCTCCGCGGCGTCGGCCCGCTCCCCCGCGGCGTCGCGGACGACGCCCTCGCCCATGATCGTGAGGGCCACGTGGGAGAGCGGCGCAAGGTCGCCGGAGCAGCCGAGGCTTCCGTACTCGTGCACGACGGGGGTGATCCGCGCGTTGAGCAGGCTCTCCAGCACCTTGGCCGTCTTCGGGCGCACGCCGGTGTGGCCGGTGGCCAGGGTGTGCAGGCGCAGCAACATCATCGCCCGGGTGACCTCGATCTCGACCTCGGGTCCCGACCCGGCGGCGTGCGAGCGTACGAGGGATCGCTGCAGCTGGGCGCGGAGCGAGGGGTCGATGTGCCGGGTGGCCAGGGCGCCGAACCCGGTGGAGACGCCGTAGGCGGGGGTGGGGCTCTCGGCCAGCTCGTCCACGCGGGTGCGGGCCGCCGCCATGGCGGCCACGGCGTCGTCGCCCAGACGTACGGGGGCACCGTGCCTGGCGACCCTGACGACCTCCTCGAAGCTCAGCGGCTCCGGCCCGATGTTCACGACCTCGTTGTCGCGCATGCTGTCAACTCTCTCGCGTAGGGGGGAGCACTAGTAACCGGTGAAACCCTTGCTGGCTCCTTACATCTCAAGATACCGGTCGTATTCGGTTTGGGGAGTCGCCGGGTATTCGCTAGAGTTCTCACCGTGAGTCCGGGCCGGTCCCGGAGACACGCGGAAGTGGCTCAGTGGTAGAGCATCACCTTGCCAAGGTGAGGGTCGCGGGTTCGAATCCCGTCTTCCGCTCGAAGGGTCTTCGGGCTCTCACTCCGGTGGAGTGGCCGAGAGGCGAGGCAACGGCCTGCAAAGCCGTCTACACGGGTTCAAATCCCGTCTCCACCTCTGGTTTTCAGCGAGGACGATTAGCTCAGCGGGAGAGCGCTTCCCTGACACGGAAGAGGTCACAGGTTCAATCCCTGTATCGTCCACCCGGTTTCACCAGCTCAGAGGCCAGATCCGAAGATCTTCGGATCTGGCCTCTCGCGTTCGGCCGTCGCCCCCGGATCTCGCAGGAACCCGTCGCGCCGCGTCCGAACGGGTTTCCCTGGCACCTCGACCTCTCGGGATGACATGCCCGGTTCGGGTGCATCAGGAGTCCCCGGGATCAAGGGATCGGCCTGGAGTCTTCTCGCCCCGCGAGGCTCGGCGCCCTCACACGGTCTTCCATCGAGGGCTCCGCAGGCGCGGGGGCGGCGACCTCGAATGCCGGGCTTAATCCACGTTCGCAGGAAAAACCCATAAGCCCCAAAACAACTAAGAGTCACCGCGCATCTCCCCATCCCAATCGCCGCGCGTGAGTAACTGTGGCCGGAATCTGCCACTCCACCTGCGTCCGAGGTCTTGCGCCCCTCCCGTCATCAATGGTTAGGTCGCTTACATGACGGGCGTGCCAACGTATTCGGCGAGTGAAATTCACCTCGAATTAATCGCTGTTCGTCGACGACGGATCTCCTCCAGATCCTGATCGTCGGGCGGCATCGCCGCCCGACGATCCGGGCCGATCGAACAGGACGTGAGCAGGGGCGGCGACGCCCTTCGCGCCATCCCCCACCATCACCGATCAACATTCCCTCCCAAATTTGGACCGTTCCAAGGCGTCGAAACGGTCCGGCGGCGCGAATTCCGCCTCGCGCCCCGGATACCGGAGATCTCTTTCTCGATCGACGCACCACCACAGATCACGTATTTATTCACGAGAACCTCCATGTGATCGCCCGGGAGTTCAATTCACCATCTCCGAACTCCCGTCCAGGCGCGACCATATGGCGTTCTCGACGCCGGATCGTTTGGAGCCTCCTCCGTGACGAGTTCGCTTTCCGATGTCCAGAGTTCCTTTCCAGAGCCGACGACTCCAGAGCCGGCGACCGGCGAAGGCTCCCGGTCTCCCACGCCGGCCCTCACCGCGGCCTTCGACCCCGGACGTTTCCACGACGGCGCCGTGGACATCGTCAGCCGCCTGACGACGTATCTGGGCGACCGGTCGGTCCGGGGGCTCGACCTCCTCGACCCCGCGGTGCTGCTGAAGGCCGCGCGGGGGCTGATGACCCCGGAACGGCAGCGCGTCGCCGACTTCGACGCCGACCGGGTCAACCAGATCGTCGACCTGTACACCGGGACCGGCATCCCGGTCTACTCGCCCGGTTACATGGGACGGCAGTTCTCCGGCGTGGTGCCGCTGGCCAGCCTCATGGACCTGGTCGGCTCGGTGGTCAACCAGCCCTCCTCCTTCTACGAGGCCGGGCAGCTCCCCAGCGTCGCCGAGCGGCTCATGGCCGAGGAGCTCAACCGGTTCATCGGCTGGAGCCGCGACCGGTTCGCCATGGTGACGACCTCGGGGGGCTCCCTGGCCAACCTGACCGCGCTGCTGGCCGCCCGCAACCGCGCCTTCCCGCAGATCTGGACGCGCGGCGCCGGCGACATGCAGGGGCCCCCGGCCATCGCGGTCAGCGAGGAGGCCCACTACAGCGTGACCCGGGCGGCCGGGGTGCTCGGCATCGGCGAGCGGCAGATCGTCCGGCTCCCGGTCGACCGGGCCGGGCGGATCCGCCCCGATCTGGCCGGCCCGGCACTGACCGAGGCATACCGGCGCGGCCTGCGGCCGTTCTGCCTGGTGGCCTCGGCCGGGACCACGTCGATGGGCGCCTTCGACCCGCTGGAGGAGCTCGCGGCCGTGGCACGCCGGCATGGGCTCTGGCTCCACGTGGACGGGGCGCACGGGGCCAGCCTGCTGCTGTCGGACCGGCACCGGGACAGGCTGCGCGGCATCGAGCAGGCCGACTCGCTGACCTGGGACGCCCACAAGATGCTGTTCATGCCGGCGCCGTGCACGCTGCTCTTCTACCGCGACGGCACGTCGGCGCGCGGCGCGTTCCGGCAGCGCGCCAGCTACGTCTTCGACGAGGAACCGGACGTCTACAGCGCCTACGACAGCGCGGACAAGAACTTCGAGTGCACGAAACGCCCGATGATCATGCCGCTCTGGACGGTCTGGTCGGTCTACGGCCCGGCGCTGTTCGCGCAGCGGATCGACCGGCTGTGCGCGATGACCCGGCAGGCGTACCGGATGCTCGCCGCCGAGCCGGACTTCGCCGTGGCGCACGAGCCGGAGTCCAACATCCTGTGCTTCCGGTACCGGCCGGACGGCCTGGAACCGGCGACCGTGCACCGGCTGCAGCTGGAGATCCGCAACCGGATCCGGGACGGCGGGCGCTTCTTCATCTCCAAGGTCGACATCGACGGGGTGGCGGCGCTGCGCGTGGTGGTGATGAACCACCTGATCGACGCCGACCACCTGGCGATGCTCATCGCCGAGATCAGGGACATCGGGCAACGGGTGCTGCGCGCGAGCGCCACGACCCGGCACGACCAGCGAAACGGGAGTCACTCATGACCATGACGGATCTGGACATCGCCACCTCGGCGGAGCTGGCGGCACGGCTGATCCCCGAGGAGGAGCTGCGGCCCCGCTCGGTGGACGACGTCACCCGGCTGCCGTCGTTCGCGGGGAAGCTGGAGGAGTGCGGGCGGCTCGCCGGAGTCCCGTACTGCGAGTCCCCGCTCGACCTCCAGAACGCGCTGGTGTTCCGCCGGCTCCAGCAGCTCGTCGGCATCGCGCTGCTCAACCCGCTGTGGCGCGAGCGGCTGCACTACTTCGGGGTCCGCGACGCGCCCGCCGACATGTCCGAGTGGGAGCGGATCCCCCTCTCGGACAAGACCGTGCAGCGGGACATGTTCATGGGCGCGCGGGCCGGGATGGTCGTGCCGCTCGACCACGGCGGGTTCGAGGTGGTGGCCAGCGGCGGCACCGGTGACGGCATGCCCCTGGAGATCGTGTACTCCCTGCGGGAGTTGCGCGACACCTACCGCATCGCCGGGGCGTTCATGGGCGCCTACCAGCTCGGCCGCTACCTGCGCGGTCCCGCGCCGCGCTGGCTGTTCACCACCCTGGCCGACTACCAGATGTGGAGCAGCGGGACCATGGTCGGCGGCGTCCTGTCCCACGTCCCGGAGGTCAACTACATCGGCGCGGGGCCGGTGAGCGCGCCGGTGCTGGAGCACATGTTCTCCTACCCGGGCCACAAGGCGCTGATGGGCATCACCGCCGGCATCGCGCTCCTGCCCGAGCTGGGCGCGGGCCTGCCCCCGCACGCCAGGGCGAGCTTCCGGGTCGCCATGTACGGCAGCGGCTCCCTGCCGCAGCGCAAGCGCGACGAGCTGCATGCGTTCTTCCCCAACGTGTCGATCCTCAGCTACTTCGCCGCCACCCAGGCCGAGTGCGTCGGGCTCCAGCTCGACCATGCCTCGCCGGCGCTCTCGGCCGTGCCGGGGCTGCACCTGGTGGAGATCGTGGACGAGCACGGCCGAGCCGTCGCCGAGGGCGAGGAGGGCGAGCTGGTCGTCACCCGGCTGCACGCCGACGAGACGCCGCTGCTCCGGCTCAAGCTCGGCGACCGGATGATCCGCCGCCCCGCCCTGAACGGGCCGGGGCTGCGCACCGAGCGATTCGAGTTCGCCGGGCGCACCGCCGACGTGCTGCACCTCAACGACAGCCAGTACTCGGCGACGCTGGCCTACGCGGCCCTGCGCGGGCGGCTGCGCTCGACGACCGGCGTCGACCTGGACCTGGTCGCGCACGAGGTCCAGTTCCACAACCACCGTGAGGACCGGACCCTCACCCTGCTGGCGGCGGTGGACGACGCCGAGGGCATGACCGCGGCCGTCGAGCACGCGCTCGGCCCGAGCGGGACGCGGCAGCTGTTCACCCAGGCGCTGCCGAGCTCCCTGTCGCTCTTCAACGACCGGGAGGCCAACGCGGCGGCCATCGAGCAGACCGGATACGGGTTCCGGCTGGTGTTCGTGCCCCCCTCCTCACCGCAGATCGAACGGACCACCGTCGGCAAGACGCCGCTGGTCAGGGACCGGGGCTGAGCACGTGGCGGCCCGTACGTCCACATGACATCCGACAAGGGAGGATCGATGAAACAGAGAATCAGCATCGTCGTGATGGTCGACGCCGTCGGGGCGTTGTCCGACCGGACGCTGCACAACGGCAATCTCTCGCTGGTCGACGACAGCTCGGCGGGGAGCAAACACCAGGGGACCCCCGAGCTCATCACGGCGGTGGCCCCGGGACAGGTCGTCCAGTGGACACCCATCCACGTGGACGTGCAGACCCCGGTCGAGATCCAGGCCATCGAGTTCCTGTCCGGCACGGCCGTCCCGTCCCCGGCCGGCCAGGCCGCGTCGCCGCACCCGGCGGCGCCCTCCGGCGTCGCGGCACCCGGTGCCGTGCCCGGGGCGAGGGTCGACGCCACGGGTTCCAACGGATACGAGAACCACGACCTGCTGGTGTGGGAGGGCGTCGTGCCCTATGACATGACGCCCGGCGTCCCGTACCGGTACCGGCTCTCCCTCAGGCTCCACGAAGGCCCCAACAGCGTGCTGCACATCGACTCGCCCGCGCTGCTGCGCGTGTGAGCCACGTTCTGCGAAAGGCGGTTTCATGGCCCAGCAACACGGGATCATCGTGCTCTTCGACGTCGAGAACGCGCTCCGGACGCGGTCGCTCGACGGCAACACGTACTGGTTCGACAACATGAAGTTGTTCGGCTCGGCCGGGGTGGGCACCGAGCAGCTGGTGACGATCGTGCCCGGCACCCACTTCCTCGACGGATCGCAGGCGACCGAGCAGGTGCTGAACTGGCTGCCCGCGGCGCTGGGGTCGATCCCCCCGACGGTGCCGCGCAACTACCTGGCCGAGCAGGAACGCGCCGACGACCGGCGCACGCTGAACGAGCTGGCCTCGCTCAACACCGAGGACGGCGTGAGCGACACCGATCTCAAGCGGCTGCAGCGGCGGGTCGGCAAGCGCGCCGGCAAGCAGGGCGGCGGGCGCGGCCTCACCGCGGCCAAGCTGCTGGACGTCACCGGCAAGACCACGAGCAGCTCCGCCGCGTACAACTACCCGGCTCCGGTGATCACCGACATCACCGGCGAGGCCGTCACGGAGAAGATCATGTATCCGGCCCAGTACGGGTCGCCCGACATGATCTACGACGGCTGGTACTGGGCCGCGACCGTGGACACGAGCCGGCCCGGGGTCTACCCGTACACGGTGCACGTCCAGCTGCACGAGCTGGTCGAGCAGAACGACGAGATGGTCTGGCAGTCCGTGGACATGACCTGCACGTCCAGCCTCAAGATCATCAACGACCCGAAGCGAAACGGGTTCACCGGTGCCGGAGTGGGCGTGCTCCCCCTCCCGGCCGTCCCGGCCGTCCGTTGACCCGATCCGGAGCGTTTTCGAGCGGAGGAGCCACATGCCCCCGAGGAACAAGCAGCCAGAACGCCGGCCCGCCCGGCCCGTGACGATCACCGCGGTGGTCGACCCCGTGGCCGCGCTGGCGTCGGAGAGCCTGGACGACAACCTCTATTTCTACGACACCAACAAGGCCGCGGGGTCCACCGGTTTCGGCACCCCCGCGCTGCACAGCCGGGTACGCAAGGGCGACACCCTGCTGTGGAACGTGATCCCGCTGGAGTGCGAGACCTACGTGTCCCTCAGCGACATCGAGATCGACCCGCGGATCGCCGAGCCCACGCAGAAGGTGTATCCCGGCACCGACATCGTGTTCTGGACCGCCGAGGTCAAGCAGGACCTCACCGAACCGGTCCCGTACCGGCTCTCGTTCCTGCTCGGCACCGTCAGCACGCCGTTCACCCCCACCGCCCGGCCGGCCCTGGCCGGTCCCGTCAACGAGGGAAAGGAAGGCCGATGACCCAGGCGTACGCGGCCACGGACTTCGCCGATCGCGGCCAGCTCAACTCCGTCCAGCTGAACGTGGTGACCCTCGTCGACATGGAGCGGGCCGCCGCGACGAAGTCCCTCGAAGGCTGCCTCTACATGATGGACAACAGCGTCGGCGGGATCGGGCAGGGCAGCGACCATCTGGAGACCATCTGCAAGCAGGGCCAGGTGATCAACTGGATCATCCGCCCGATCGACATGCACCGCGGCGCGGACGGCACCTGGCCCCCGATGCCGAAGATCAACAACATCGTCTTCCTCGACATCGAGAAGGGCGACGAGGACGACGTCGCCGAACGCCGGATCATGACCGAGCTCAAGGTCTACGGCGCCCCCGACCGGATGCGCGACCAGTACACCGCCGTCTACTACTACTGGGCCGGGGCGGTGATGAGCGAGGCCCGGCCGGGGCTCTACCGCTACCGGTTCGTCCTGGAGCTGGAGAAGGAACACGGCACCGACAAGCTGTACCTGAACTCGGTCCGCTACCCCTCCCTGCGGGTACTGCCCGTCTGACGGCATCCGGGGCCGCCGGCGCGGTGTGGTGAAGGTGGAGGTCATGGTGGCCGCCGGGCGGCGGCCGTGACCGGCCGATGACGGTCGTCCCGCGCCCAGGGGAGCGGGACGACCGTCATCGGTACGGGCCGAGCCGAGATCAACGCCGGACAGGCCCTGGAACGGTCCGTCCCCATCGACCGCGCCCCGCCGGGGCTTCCGTACCCGAACCGCTCACCGGGCCGATGACCCCGCGGCCAGGCGGCGCCGTGGCCTGGAGTAACGTCTCGAATACGGTACGTCGGAGCGCCGGGTGAGCCGTGATCGGCGATCGGCCGGGGCTTTGGAGCGAGGCAGTGAGGAGGCACGGCGATGGCCGACGACGATCCCGTCCTCGTCACCGGCGCCGGCGGGGCCATCGGGGGCGTCGGCCGCACCGTGGTCGGGCTGCTGCGCGGACACGGCCTGCCCGTTCGGGCGATGGCGCACCGCGACGACGAGCGCGCGGACGCGCTGCGCGCCCTCGGGGCCCAGGTGGTGATCGGCGACCTCACCCGGCCCGGCGACGTGGCCGACGCCCTCGACGGTTGTTCCCGGATGTTCTTCGGCATGAGCGTGTCACCGTCGTACCTGGAGGCCACCGCCACCGTCGCGACGGTCGCCCGCGCGGTGGGCGCCCTGGAGGCCCTGGTCGGCATCTCGCAGATGACCGTGTCCCAGATGAACGCGCTGAGCACCGAGGAGTCCCACCAGCAGCGGCTGCACTGGCTGTCGGAGCAGGTGCTCGACTGGTCCGGGCTTCCGGTCGTGCACGTCCGGCCCACCTCCTTCCTGGAGAACCCGATGTTCACGACGCTGGCCGCGCGCTCCATCGCCGTCAGCGGGACCATCCGGCTTCCCTTCGGCACCGGCCGCACGTCACCGGTCGCGGCCGGCGACGTCGCGGCCGTCGTCGCCACGATCCTGGAGGACCCGCGACCGCACATCGGGAACGTCTACGAGCTGACCGGACCCCGGTCCCAGGAGATGACCGGTGTCGCCGAGGAGTACTCCCGGGCGCTGGGGAGGAAGATCACCTACGTGGACGTCCCACTCGACACCTGGGTCGAGGAGGTCCTCTCCCCCGCCGGGCTCCCCGCGCACACCGAGGAGCACGTCATCACCATGGCGCGCCTGCACCGCCTGAACCGTTACGACCGGGCGACCAGGGACGTCGAGGCGGTCACGGGAAGGCCCGCGACGACGGTGGAGGAGTTCGTCGCGGAACGGGCCGCCGACTTCACCCGGTGAACGCCCGTGCCGCCCGGTCCGGCCGGCCGGCTACGGGCCGCCCGCGGACCGGGGCGCGATCAGGCCCGACTCGTAGGCGAGGACGACGAGCTGGGCACGGTCGCGGGCAGCGGTTTTGATCATGGCGCGGCTGACGTGGGTCTTGGCGGTGAACGGGCTGATCACCATGTGCGCGGCGATCTCGTCGTTGCTGAGGCCCCGGGCGACCAGTGCCACGACCTCCCGCTCGCGCCTGGTGAGGATCTTCAGCGCGTCGTCCGTGTCCACGTCGGGGGGCCGGGAGACGTACTGGTCGATCAGCCTGCGGGTGATGGCGGGCGAGAGCAGGGCGTCTCCCCGCGCGGCCACCCGGACACCGTGCAGCAGGTCCTCGGGTTCGGTGTCCTTGACCAGGAATCCGGCCGCGCCCGCGCGCAGGGCGTCGAAGACGTACTCGTCGAGCCCGTAGTTGGTCAGGATCACGACGTGCACATCGGCCAGGCCCGGGTGGGCGGCGATCCGCCGGGTCGCCTCGATACCGTCGAGCACGGGCATCTGGATGTCGAGGAGCACGACGTCGGGGACGTGCCGGACGGCCAGCTCGACGCCCCGCAGCCCGTCGGCCGCCTCCGCCACCACCTCGATGTCGTCCTCGGCGTCGAGCAGGGCGCGAAATCCCGCGCGGATGAGCGCCTGGTCGTCGACGAGCAGCATGCGGATCACGGGGCGCCCTCCGGCGGGAGCCCGGCGCGGGCGCGCGTCACGCGGGACCGTCCACGGGGAGCTCGGCGCGGACCCGGAAACCGCCCTCGGAGCGGGGGCCGGCGCGCAGCCGCCCGCCGAGCGCGGTGACCCTCTCGCGCATGCCGCTCAGCCCGACCCCGGGCACCGGGTCGGCACCGGGCGCCGCCCTGCCGTCGTCGTCGATCTGCACGGTCAGCTCCTTCGTGCCGTAGGTGATGCGCACCGACGCCACCGCGGGACCGGCGTGCCTGGCGGCGTTGGTGAGCGCCTCCTGGACGATCCGGTACGCGGTGCGGTCGACGTCCGCCGAGAGCGCCCGCCGCTCCCCGTCCACGACCACGGTCGCGGGCAGGCCCGTCGCCCGCGACCGCTCGACCAGCTCGGCGAGGCGGTCGAGCCCGCTGCCGGGCGGCCCGTCGTCACGCAGCACCTCCAGGGTGGCGCGCAGTTCCCGCATGGCCTCCCCGCTGGCCTCCTGGATGGCGAGCAGCGGTCCGGGCACCTCCTCACCCCGCTTGCGGGCGAGGTGGACCGCGACCCCGGCCTGCACCTTGATCACGGAGATGCTGTGGGTGAGCGAGTCGTGCAGTTCCCTGGCGATCCGCAACCGCTCCTCGTCCGCGCGGCGGCGGGCCGTCTCCTCGCGGGTGCGTTCCGCCTCGGCGGCGCGGTCCTCCGCCCGTCTCAGGTCGTCCCCGCGGTGGCGGGAGACCACGCCCATGACGCCCGCGGCGACGAACCAGCCGACCAGCAGGCCGGTGGAGTTCTGCGAGACCCCTCCGGACCCGGACGACAGGCCGAGCGCCAGGTCGCCGCCCAGGAACACGGCGCCCGCGGCCACGGCGGCGGCGCGGCGACCGGCCAGGACCGCGGTGTAGACGGCCACCAGCACCGGGAAGGCCGCAGGGGGGCCGGTGCCGGCCCGCACGGAGTAGGCCGTCATGCACACCGCGGCGACCAGCGCGACCACGGCCGGGAAGCGGCGCCGGACCGCGAGCGACAGGGCGCCGGCGAGCAGCAGCGCGTACTCGGCCGGCCCGTGCGGGGCGCCCTGCGCGGGCCCGGCGAGCGTGCCCGCCACCAGCAGCAGGGCGATCCCCCCGGCGAGCACCGCGTCCGGCACCTGCCCGCGACCGCCCCGCCCGCGCACCCGATCGCGCCATCCGTACGCGCACTCCCGCCACCCGCGCACGTGACGGCGCCATCCGCGTATGCGACTCATGTTCGAACAATAGACCGGGCGCCGCGTTCGCCGCCTCCTCCACGGAGAGGGGACCGGGGCTACTCCCGGTGGAGTAGCCCCGGGGCCGCTACACCCCCGGTGCCGGGCCCGGGAGCATCCGCCGGTGCGACGCCCGGCGACGGGCGGATCGGCGACCATCGGCTCACCGGACCGGTCGGCGGCATTCCGACCACCCACCACGATGGGAACGACGGCAGATGGCGAACACCTTCCGATACGTGACTCCCGTCACGCCCGAGGCCGCGACCGGCCGGATCGCCGATGTCTACGGCCAGGCGACCACCGACTTCGGCCTCGCGGGGATGCCCGTCCTCATGACGCTCTCCCCCGCGCCCGACCTGCTCGCCGCCACCTGGGCGCTGCTGCGCGAGTCGCTCGTGGCCGGGCCCGCCTCCAGGACGGGCAGGGAGGTGGTCGCGCTCGGCGTGTCCGTGGCCAACCGGTGCCCGTACTGCGTGGCCGCGCACACCACCCTCCTGCACGCCACCGGCGACCACGAACTGGCCGAGGTCATCGCGCGCGGCGGCACGCCCGCCGACCCCGGGCACGCCGCGCTCCTCGGCTGGGCCACGGCCACCCGCGCGGTGGGCACGGCGCGGCCGCCGGTGGCGCCGTTCCCTGGGGAGCACACCGCCGAGTACGTCGGCACCGCCCTGACCTTCCACTTCATCAACCGCATCGCCTCGGCCCTGCTGACCGACAGCATGCTGCCCGGCAGGCTGCAGGACTCCCGGCTGGTCCGCAGCCTGGGTGGCAGGGTGCTGGCCCGTACCGTACGCAGGCGGCGGCCGGCCGGTGAGAGCCTTCCCCTGCTGGCGGGGCCGGCCACGACCCCGGAGCCCGCCTGGGCGGCGGGCACGCCGGTGGGCACCGCCTTCGCCGCGCTGCGGGAGGCGGCGGGCGCGGGCCGGGCGCTGCTCGGCGAGCGGGCCCGCGCGGCCGTGCTGGAGACCGTCGGCGGGTGGGACGGCGAGCATCCCGCGATGGACGGCGGGTGGCTGGACGGGCCGCCGGCGGACCTGCCCGTCGCCGACCGGCCGGGGGTGCGGCTCGCCCTGCTCGCCGCGCTGGCGCCGTACCGCGTCACCGACGCCGACGTCGCGGCCTGGCGTGCCGGTCATCCGGACGACGCCGACCTGGTACGGCTGCTCGCGTACGGCGCGATCACCGCTGTCGAAGGCGTCGAGGCGTCGATCCGCCGGGATCTGCCGGCACCGTCCGGAGCAGGATCGCGGCCGACGCCGCCGCCGTCACCATGAGGGCGGCGCACAGGAGCGCGGCGACCTGCATCCCGCCGGTGAAGGCGGTGCGGGCGACGTCGAGCAGCTCCGCCGCGGCCTGTTCCGGCAGCCGGGCGGCCACCCCTGCCGCCCCGCCCAGTCCCTCCCCGGCCGCCCCCGAGTCGTCGGGGAGCAGGTCCTCGGGGGCCATGGCGGCGAACCGGTCTCGGTAGACGGCCAGGCCCACGCTGCCCAGTATCGCGACGCCGAGCGCCCCGCCGAGCTCGGTGGCGGCCTCCAGGACCGCCGAGGCCGAGCCCGCGCGCTCCGGCGGGGCGGCGTCGACGATCATCCCGGAGGCCAGGGCCTGCACCGCGCCGATCCCCGCTCCCGGCAGGAGCAGTCCGGTGACGAGCAGCCACCGGCCGGAGTCCGCGTCGAGCGTGCTCACCACCAGGAATCCCGCGGCGGCGAGCGCCATGCCCGCTCCCAGGATGTGCCCGGGGCGGACCCGGCGCGAGATCCCCGCGGCCACGAGCGAGCCGACGAGTGCCATGCCGGCCGCGGGCAGCGTCAGCAGTCCGGCCACCAGCGGCCCCAGCCCGAGCACCAGCTGCAGGTACTGCGCGACGAAGTAGAACAGGCCCACCAGCGCGAAGACGGCGAGCGTGCTCGTGACCAGCGGCAGGGTGAAGTCCCGGTCGGCGAACAGGCGCGTGTCGAGCATGGGGTCGGCCAGGCCGCGCTGCCTGCGCAGGAACGCGGCGCCGAGCGCCAGCCCCGCGGCGACCGCGAGCACCGCCACCGGAGCCGGGCCGCCGGTGGCGAGCTGCTTGATCCCGTACACGACCGGCAGCACCGCCGCCAGCGACAGCGCGGCACCGGGCAGGTCGAACCCTCCCGAGGCCGGGGCTCGGTGCTCGGGCAGCAGGAAGGGGCCCAGGACCAGCAGCAGGACCATGACCGGAACGCTGATCAGGAAGACCGACCCCCACCAGAAGCGCTCCAGCAGCCACCCGCCCGCGATCGGCCCGAGCACGCTTCCCCCGGCGAAGCTCGCGGCCCACAGCGCGACGGCCGTCCGGCGCTGCCGCGGGTCGCGGAACATGTCGCGGATCAGCGCCAGGGTCGGCGGCATCAGGCTCGCCGCCGCGGCCCCCTGCAGGGCGCGGGCCGCGATGAGCAGCTCGGCGCTGGGAGCGTACGCGGCGGCGACGGACGTGACGCCGAAGACGGCCGCGCCGACCAGCAGCAGCCTGCGGCGGCCGATCCTGTCGCCCAGGGCGCCCATCGCGACCAGCAGACCCGCCAGCAGGAACGCGTAGACGTCGACGATCCACAGCAGCTGGGATCCGGTGGGCGCGAGGTCCGCGCTCAGGAAGGGCAGCGCGAAGTACAGCACCGTCACCGTCACCGAGACGAGCAGCACGGGCAGCACCAGCACCGCGAGCCCGAGCCACTCCCTTCCCCCCGCCGCACCTTTCACCATGAATCCCGACCTCCCGCGAGTACAGCGTACGCACCTGGACGCATACATCGTACGCACAAGTATCGGGAATCATCAATGATCCGATCGGCACTCAAGATTTCCGCTTTATTCCTGCGAAAACAAGGATTCCTTTTCGTCGTGCTGTATATTTCATCACGCCCACCTCACCCTGCCGCAGCTATTACGTCACGAAAGCGCGTGCTAGAATTTCGTCACCAGCAGCCGGAAGTGACGTAATCGAGCGAGGACAACGCATGTCGACGTGCGTACAGTGCGGGGCACCCCTGAACGCGGCGCGCCGGGGGCGGCGTCCCCGATACTGCTCGCGGGCGTGCCAGGCGCGGGCGTACCGGACCAGGGCGGCCGAGCGGGCCGCCACCCCTCCCGGGCCCTCCCTCACGCCTGCCCGCGACGCCTCCGGCACGCTCGCGCGGGCCGAGCGGGCGAAGCCCGCCGAAGGGGGCGGCCGGGCGGCGGAGACCGAGCCGGAGCGCCGTGAGCCTCAGGACGGGCTGAGCACCGGGCGGATCGTCCGCACCGCGATCCGCGTCGCCGACGCCGAGGGACTGGACGCGCTGTCGATGCGCCGCGTCGCGGCCGAACTGGGGGCGGGCACGATGTCGCCGTACCGCTATGTACCGGGCAAGGACACCCTGATCGAGCTGATGGTCGAGGCCGTCTTCGGCGAGAGCGCGCCCTGCGACCCCGTCCCCGGGGACTGGCGCGCGGGGCTCGAGCTCGCCGCGAGGCGGGAGTGGGCGATGTACTCCAGGCATCCGTGGGTGCTGCGGGTCATCGCCACGCCCCAGCCGCCGCTCGGGCCGAACGTGCTCGCCGACGTCGAACGGTCGATGCGGGCCGTCGACGGTCTCGGCCTGGACCTGATGACGATGCACCGGGTGGCCATCATGGTGAGCGCCCACGTGCAGGGTTGGGCCCTGCTGCTCGTCAACGAGGTGGAGAGCGAGCGGCGCACCGGTGTCACCATGAGGCAGCGGCGCGCCCTGAAGGCCCCGATGCTCCAGGAGATCCTGGAGTCCGGCCGGTTCCCGATGCTGTCCAGGCTCCACGAGGAGCGGGGCGACGCGATCGACCTCGACGAGTGGTTCGAGTTCGGGCTGCGGCGCCTCCTCGACGGTCTCGCCGTCCTGATAGAGGGCCACCGGACGGGGCCGGGGGCCGACCGGCCGGGGGTTGACCGGCCGGGGGTTGACCGGCCGGGGGTTGACCGGCCGGCACACGACGGAGAGCCGGGGCACGACGTCGAGCCCGCGGGCGCGACGTCCCGAGGCGGCGGAAAGGCCGCGGCGGTGGGCCCGGAAGCCTCGACCGCCGGCCCCCGTGACAGCGAGACGCCGCCTCAGGCCCGGAGCCTGGCGTAGAACCGGCTGCACTCCTCGTACGCGGGGAGCAGGCCCTGCCGCCGGGCCTCGGCGAGGGTGGGGGCCGTCGCGTCCTTGTCCGACAGCAGCGGCGCCACCCCCGAGGGCCACTCGATCCCCAGCTCCGGGTCGAGCGGATCGACCCCGTGCTCGCGCCCCGGCGCGTATCCCTCGGAGCAGAGGTACACCACGGTCGCGTCGTCGGTCAGCGCCATGAAGGCGTGGCCGAGCCCCTCGGAGACGTAGACGGCCCGGTGGTCCTCGTCGTCCAGGATCACCGATTCCCACTGCCCGAAGGTGGGCGATCCGACGCGGATGTCGACGACCACATCGAAAACCGCACCTTTGACGCATTTGAGGTATTTGGCCTGACTTGGTGGGACATCGGCGAAATGTACGCCACGCAGTGTCCCCCGGCGTGAGACCGAGCAGTTCGCCTGCGAGAGGGCCAGGGCCCGGCCGGTGGTCTCGCGGAAGGCCTCCAGACGGAACCACTCGTGAAAACTGCCCCGGTCGTCGAGGAACACCTTCGGTTCGAACACCCACGCACCCTCGATGCCGAGCGAACGCATGCTCACCTCTCCTTCCGTGGCCCCGCCCCGTCCGGGGCGGCTCCCAGAGGAACGGCACGCGTGGCGGGTGCTCCCCAGCGGAGTCTCCAGGACCACCGGCCCGTTGTGAACCCGCCGCCGTACGTCGTGAAGGCGCGCACGGCCTTCCGCGGGACCGTTCCGGGGCGCCGTGACCGGGTCGTCCCAGGTTGGCACCCGTCAGGCCGGTGACCGGCCGGTCTGGCCACTTCCGGCCAGCGGGGACGGCGAGGGGTGTCACGCGATCGCGTGACACCCCTCGAGGACCTCTTCCGGGCGTCCGGCAACCTCCCGGACACCATGAAACCCGCCCCACGTTCAGCGCGTCGCCGGCCGTGCGCCCGTCACCGGAACGCGGCGCCGACGTTCTCCCCTCGCGGCGTACGGCACCGCGTCGTCACGCTCCCGCCGGTACGCGACCGTCCCCGGCCCCGGATCAGGCACCAGATCTCGGCGCACGCCCCGACGGCCGTACGGTGTCTTGGCACGCCCCGGCGGCCGTACGACATCGAGGACGCGTAACATCGGCGTTCTGCGGCATTCCGATTACCGCTCGCGGACTCACACGGACACAGAGGATCATGAACGACTCCTTCATCCCCACCGCCCGCGCGGCGGCAGGCAAGACCGGGCCCGGCGGCACGCGCGCGCGACGGTCCTCCCGGCCGGAGAACGGCCGCGGGCGGCCCGGCACCGCCGTGCCCGCATCGGTGGAGGCGTCATGACGGACCTCCTGCGCAACCCCGTGAAGAACTACGACTGGGGTTCGCGCACGGCGATCGCCACGCTGGCCGGGCGCTCCTCCCCCGCGGAGCTGCCCGAGGCGGAGATGTGGTTCGGCACCCACCCGTCCGGCTCCTCGTCGGTGCTGCGCCGGGGGACGTGGCACTCCCTCGCCGAGACGGTGGCCGCCGACCCGGTGTCCGAGCTGGGCGAGAAGACCGTCGAGCGGTTCGGCTCGCGGTTGCCGTACCTGCTGAAGCTGATCGCCGTGGACCTGCCGCTCTCGCTCCAGGTCCACCCCTCGCAGGAGCAGGCGCGGGAGGGGTTCGCCCGGGGCACCTACGTCGACCCGTTCCCCAAGCCCGAGCTGATCTGCGCGCTGACCCCGTTCACCGCGCTGGCCGGATTCCGTCCTCCCCGGGAGGCGGCGGCCCTCATCGGCGGGCTGGGCGTCGCGGAGCTGGAGCCCGTCGTCGCGCCGCTGGCCGCCGGAGACGCCTCCGCCGCGCTCCGCGCGCTGGTGGAGTGGCCGAAGGACGGCAGGGCGGACCTCGTGGCCGCCGTCGCGCGGGCCGCCTCGGCCGCCGGCGGCCCCGACAACGAGCTGGTCGTACGCCTGGCGGGAATCCACCCGGAGGACCCCGCCTGCCTGGCACCGCTGTTCCTGCGGCGCCACGAGCTGCGGCCGGGCGAGGCGCTCTTCCTGGGCGCCGGGGTCCTGCACTGCTACCTGAGCGGGTTCGGCGTGGAGATCATGGGCGGCTCCGACAACGTGCTGCGCGCCGGGCTGACCGGCAAGCCGATGGACGTGGAGGAGCTGCTGCGGGTCACCGACCCCTCGGTCCCCGCCCTGCGGGTCGAGCCGGTCGGCAACCTCTACCGGACCCCCGTCCCCGAGTTCCGCCTCGGGACGGCCGTCCCGGGTTCCGGCCTCACCCTGGAGGGCGGGGTGCCGCGCATCCTGCTGTGCACCGAGGGCGAGATCGAGACCGGCGAGCACACCCTGCGTCCCGGTGAGTCCGTCTTCGTCCCGGCCGCCCACGGGCCCGTCGGGTTGCACGGCTCGGGAACGGTCTTCTGGGCGGAACCCGGAATCGATTGACGTGCTCCCCGGCCGCCCCTGAGGGCGCCGGGGCCGGAGGGCGGGACCGCGCGGGACGCCGCGCGGGGCCCTCGCGTTCATACCGGCCTGGTATGGCGGATACACCCCCGAGGTAGGCGGGGCGTCCCCACCGGCGAGGCTGGAGGTATTCGATGACACCGTCCGACGACCTCACGGATCCGGACCTCCGTCTGGAGCTGATCCTGGTCGAGGTACTGCACCACGAGGCCGAGCACCTCGCGACCGGCTGAGCGTCCCGGTCCCGGCTCCCACGGGGGGAGCCGGGGACGGGCGCGGGGATGAAGGTGTGCCGTCCGGTTTATCCGGTGCCGACCTGCCTGCACCGGCCGCCGCCCCACCCCAAAACACCACAAGAGGGGTAATCACATTCCGGGTGTCGCCGCAACCGATATGAGCAGGCGATATACCGCCCATCGAAACGTAACGCGTCGGCGTGAACACGGGGTGTTATGAGGGAAGGCCTCATGGAACCCTCACCAGGTGGAGTTCACCGTGGAAACCGCGCTGCTCATCATCGCCGTTCTCGCTATATGGGTTATTTCCGATTGGATCCGTAACTATCTATCAAAATGCCGCAAATGCAGCGGATCTGGCACACTGAAAGCCACCTTCTTCCCTCGCCAGTACCGCCCCTGCCCGCGCTGCACCAAGGGCGAGGTCAGGCACGGATTCGCCCCCAGGAAGTGAACCAGGAGGCAGACGTGAGGAATCTCCCGACGTTCGCGTCCGCCTCCCACGGGGAGACGGAACGCCGCCCGGTACCTGACGCGTACGCGGAAATCTCGTGAAAGGTCCCCGAGCCGGCGAGGCGCACGGCTCCTCCCCACCACCGTTCGAACCTTTCTCAGAGAATTGACGTTCCAGCATCGTGAGACTTCTCCGCAGTGTCCGCGTCGCCCTGGCCGTGATGGCGGTGTGCGCGGCGGCCACGCTGATCTCGCAGGCGGTGCGCGCACCGTCGTCCGTGCCCGCATCGTGCCCGGAACGCTGGGACGGCGACAGGCCAGGCGGATGGGTGCCCGCAGCCGCCGACCTCGACGGGGTCGGGGAGTCGCTCGTCCCCGGAGAGCCGGTCACGGCGATGATCTGCGCCTACCCGGGGCACAACGCGCGCCCGGGAGGGGAGCGGCTCGCCGGATCCCGGACCCTGACCGGCGATGCCGGGGCCATGGCCCGCGACCTGGACTACCTCCCGGTGACCACGGCCGATCCCGGCGGCCCGTGCACGCAGAAGGGCGGGGCGATGACCAACTACCTCATCAGGTTCGCCTATCCCCGCGGGGAGGCCCTGTGGGTGGGCAGCGCCGAGGAGGTCAACTCCTGCGTGACGACGACGAACGGCACCGTCGGCAGCCGCTCGTACGTCGGGCGGGACATCACCACCGCCTACCGGACCGGTACGTGGAGCCCCGCGCGGCCGGACGACCCCTGCCACGGGTTTCCCGGGCGCAGGGGCCAGAACGAGCGGATGGTGCCCGGCGAACCCGTCTCGGTCCTGGTCTGCGGGCAGGCCTCGTACGACAGGCCGTCTCCCCGGCTGGAACACGGCGGGCCGACGGCCGAGGCCCTGGCGGCGACGCTGAACTCCCTGGACACCCGGCCGAGCGAGAACGTGTGCCGCGGAGGCGGGGGCGCACAGGGCGACACCCTCCTTCTCCTGTTCGGCTACCCGGAAGGACCGCCCGCGGCCGTCCGGGTCCTGACCGACTGCGACCCCGGGGTCAACAACGGGCTGCTCCAGGCGAACCTCGACGCGAACGCCCGCGACCAGGTGAAACGGCTCGCGCCACCGGCCTAGGCAGCGACCTGGGCGGCGGCCGCAGCGCGCGGCGACGGGGACGCCCGCCACAGCGGGCGCGACGGCGGCCGGGGCGGCCCGCGTCCCCGTCGCCGCGTCGAGGCCACACCGCGAGCCCCCTGGGTAGGGTGGCCGGGCCGGTTCCCGCCGAGGAGCCGGCTCCCCCTGTTTCTCCTGGACCGACGGGAGGCCGCGCGGCGTGACCGTGATCGACGAGGTGACCCTGCTGCGGGCCTGCGTGGCGGGCCGGGTCCTGCGGGCTCGGGACGGCGAGGAGCTCGTCGTCGAGGGCCGCCTGATCCGTGAGCTGTGCCGGCGCGGCCGCGAGGAGATGGACCCGCGCGGGCCGGCGATCCAGGGCGCGAGAATCTGCGGCGACCTCGACCTGAGCGGGATGGAGGTGCCCTTCCCCCTGCGCTTCACCGGCTGCGTGTTCGACCGGCCCCTCCTGCTGGAGGGGGCCGACCTGCACCTGCTGGTGCTGGACGGCTGCGCGGTGCCGGGAATCCTGGCCAACGGGCTGCGGGTCCGCCGCGACCTGGACCTGTCCAGGTCGCACGTCACCGGCGACCTGTGGACCTCGGCCAGCACCTCCCGCAGCGCGGCCGTCTGGCTGTGCGAGTCGGAGATCGGCGGGCGCCTGATCTGCCTGGACACGGTCATCGACTCCGCGATGCGGGCGGTCCAGGCCGACCGGATGCGGGTCGGCGGGACGATCCGGCTGCTGCACGGCTTCGAGGCACGCGGCGGGATGCGGCTGCTGGGGGTTCAGGTGGCGGGCTCGCTGGACCTGACCGGTGCCCGGCTGACCCGTCCCGACCGCGGGCTGGCCTTGGACCTGGGCGACGCGCAGATCGGCGGCAGCGTCTTCCTCATCGGCGACCAGACGGGCCGTCGCCCGCTGATCCGCGGCCGCGTCGACCTGGGCAACGCCCGGATCTCCGGCCAGTTCCTGATCCGCGACGCCACCCTCGAGCCCACCGAGGCGATCAGCGGCGCCGGATACTCCAGCAGGCGCGACGGCGGGACTGCGATCAGCGCCCCCGGCCTCTTCGTGGGCGGGGATCTCAGCGTCGAGGGCGAGTGCCGGATCAGCGGCGGCGTGGACCTTTCGATGGGTTCCTTCAGCACCGTGCGGATCCACCGGGGGTGCGAGCTCACGGTCGGCGGAGGGCGCGCCCTCGACCTGACCAACGCCGAGGTGCGCTCCAACCTCCTCGTCGAGGAGGGGACGGCGGTCCAGGGCACGCTGCGCCTGGCGGGGGCGCACATCAAGGGCGGCCTCATTCTCCGGGGAACCCGGTGGAGCCTGCCGGAGAGGAACTCGCTCATCGCCGCCCAGGGCGTGGTCGTCGACAGCATGGTGGACCTGCGGGAGATGGAGGCCACCGGCGGCAGGTTGCGGTTCCGCTCCGCGACGATCGGCGGTGCCCTGGACGCCCACCACGCCCGGTTGCTCAACCCGGGCGCCGAGGCGCTCCTGCTCCAGCAAGCGGTGGTACGGGGGTCGATCCTGCTCAAGGAGGGCTTCACCGCCGAGGGCCGGGTGCTGCTGAACCGGTGCACGGTGGAGGGGCGGATCGACTGCGAGCGCGGCACCTTCGCCGGAGGGATCGAGGCGGTGTCGGCCACGGCGCGCGGCGGCATGCGCCTGCGCTGGGCCGAGGTCCCGCCGCTGGTGGACCTGACCGGCGCGTCCACCACGCTGCTCGCCGACGACCCGGCCGGGTGGCCGCGGAACTCGATGATCTCGGGATTCGTCTACGACCGCTTCGACGGCGCCTGGGACTGGCGGGCCCGTCGCGACTGGCTGCGCGGGATGGTCCCCTTCGACGTCGGCCCGTACGAGCAGGTGGCCAGGGTGTTCCGCCAGCACGGCCACGCCACGGAGGCCGAACGGCTGCTCATCGAGCAGCGCCGGCAGGCCAGGCGGGCGCCGTCGCCGGAGGGCCGGTCGCCGCGCCGGCTGGTCAGGAACGCCCGCGACCTGCTCTACGGGCTCACCGTCGGCTACGGCTACCGGCCGGGCCGGGTGCTGTGGCTGCTGGGCGCCCTGCTCGCCCTGGTGGGCGTCATGATGCTGAGCCCCGCGGTCCAGGAGACCCTGCGGGCCACCGATCCGCGCGGAAACGTCTACGCGGTGGACGGCAGGCTGGTCACCGTGGACGACGTGGCGGCGCCGGCCGACGGCACGGCGACCGCGGCGGGGCGCGGCGCCCGTCCCGGGCCGTGCGGGGACGGGCAGGTGCGCTGCTTCGACCCGCTGTTCTACACGGTGGACACCGTCGTGCCGCTCATCTCGCTGGGCCAGCGCGCGACGTGGTACCCCGAGACGCGCAGCCGGGCAGGAGCGCTGGCCTCGGCGCTGCTGAACGTGGCCGGCCTGCTGGGCTGGCTGCTGTCGACGGTCGTCGTGCTCTCCTTCGCCCGGCTCGCCAGACCGGCGTGAGCCCCGGCCCTGTCTCCATGGCCCTGTCCCCATGGCCCTGTCCCCGGCCCGGCCCCGGCGCGTGGCCGGGGCCGTCGAACCGGCCGGGACCGAATCAGCCGAGCCCGCCGGGCAGGCCCGCCTGGATGGCGGCCAGCACCGCCTCGTGCACCTCCTCGCCGGTGTGACCGGCCAGCGGGGCGGGACTGCCGGTCAGGGTGTACCACTCCTCCGCGCCGAGGTACTGCACCGCGACGTGGGCCTGGTCGTCGTGGACCTCGGTGCGTACGACCAGATCACCGGTGATGACCCCCGCCTCGTCGGTCATCACCCCGCCTGGCCCGGCGAGCACCTGGTTGTCGTAGTGTTCGCGGCCGGTCACTTACGGCCCTCGCCGGCCGGCTGGGGCCGGCAGGTGTCGAGCATCTCGGCGAGGGCGGCCTTCTCCTCGGCGGTGACGGTGAGGCGGTAGTGGTACTTCACATCCGCCCAGGCGCGGGCGTACATGCAGCGGGAGGCGGCGAGCGGCGGCTTCCACGACTCGGGCCCCTGGTCGCCCCTGCTCCTGTTCGACGCGGCGGAGACGGCGAGCAGCTGCGGCCGCTCCAGATCGTTGGCGAAGCCCTCGCGCTCGGCGTCGGTCCAGGTGTCGGCGCCGGAGCGCCAGGCGTTGGCCAGGGGCACGATGTGGCTGACATCGACGTCGTCGGCCGAGCTGAGGGTGCGCCCGTCGTAGGCCGAGTACCAGGAGCCAGACACCGCCCGGCAGGCGTCGTCGCGCTGCACGTTCTGGCCGTCGCGCGCCAGCACGGTCTCGCGCGCGTCACAGGCCGCGGCGCGCGTACTCCAGTGCGGGAAGCGGTCCCGGCTGTAGCCGGCCGTCGACCGCGGCTCCGCGACGGTCAGCAGGTTCAGCTCGGCGCGGGCGATCGGCGGGACTGACGGCTCGGGCAGCTTGGCCGCGGCGGCCGCCGGCCCGGCGAGGGTGACGAGGAGGGCGGGCAGGGCTGTGAGAGCGGCGGCCGTGTGGCGCCATTGTCGTGTCGGCATGTGCCACCACTACCAGCAGCGATCGCCGTGAGTGACGAGAAACGCCGTCGCCGCCACGGAGAGTGTTGGATCTGTGAGAGAACATTCCCTCCCCGCGGGGCCGGCCGGAGCCGCCGCGAGCGACGGCCGGGTGCGGCCGTGGGGGCTTTTCCGCCTCCTGCCCTCGATGGCACGAGTTCACGTCGGGGATCGGTGGATCACCAGGTCAACGGGGCCGGCGACGGCGGGAAAGTCCCGGCAAGAGGCGGAGATTTATTGATCAAGCACGGTGTGGGACCGGGCGATCGGCAGGAGAGGAGTCCTAGAAGAGCGTTGGAGCCGTGGCGGTCACGGCCCGCAGGGCCCAGGAGGAACCCGTGCGACACTTCTTCACCAGGACCGGCTGTCTGGCCGCCGTGGCGATGCTGGCCACCATGATGGCCACGCCCGCTCAGGCCGCGCCCACACCGCGCGCCTGCGCGACGCCCCTTTCCGTCCAGGCCGGCCCCGCCGGGACCGGTGCGCCCTCGCCGGCCGCCGTGACCGAGTCGGCCTACTTCACGATGACGACCGCCGGCTCCCGCGAGCCGCTCGTCATCAAGCTCACCGACCCCGGGAAGATCGAGCACGCCCGGCGGATCATCAGCGGCCAGGAGACCTCGAGGACGCACGTCATGGGCCGGATCATCAAGAGGCCGGCCCCGTACAACCCCGCCTACGGCTTCCACCTCGACCCGAACACGATCGACTTCTTCGAGATGGCCATCGAGGTCTGCGACGCGACGCTCTCCTACGTCGAGGACCACCTCGACGAGGCGTGCGGCGCCTTCCTGCCCGGCTGCTTCTTCTGTCCCTGGACTTCCAGGCTCGTCGCCGAGGTTCCCGCCCCCTGATTCGCGCCCGCCGGTTCCCGCGGCCGGTCGCCTGCGTCCCGTCGCGGGACCCGTCCCGCCGAGGGGCACGGCAAGGGACCCGGCGGGGCGCCGTCACATCTCCCGGTCGCGCGAGGTCGTGGGGACCAGCACCTTCTTCGCCCTCGCCATCAGCGTGAGAGCCACCACCACGAAGGCGAGCGCGAGCAGGGTGAAGGCGGTGAGCGACAGCTCGTCCGTCCAGCCCAGCAGCCGAGGCGACGCCGTCGAAACGGCGAAGAACGCGAAGAACAGCAGCGACCACGCGTACGGCCTCACCCGCAGGACCCTGCCCTGTCCGGAAAGCGCGCGCGGAGCCCGGCCCGTCACCAGCACGTGAACGCCGTGCGCGGCCATCACGCATCCGGCCGCCAAAAGGGCCCAGCTGAACGCGACCGACAGTGTGTGCACGTTCATCGGGATCGCACCTTCCTCGCCGCCGACGGTGAGCGGAAACGACATTTCCCCGCTCCGGCCGCCTGCCCCGCGAAAGGTGCGGCAAACCATCCGCCCGTACGGCGACGCGGGCCCGGCCCGCCTTTCCCGCGCCGGAGGGAGTTCTCCGCTCGGCCGTTTCCGGCTCGGCCCCGTTCACGCCGCCGTTCCCGGCCGCCCCGGAAAACGGGATGAGGTCGCCGAAGCCGGTCGGTATTCTCGTTTCATCAGGTCGGGATGGAGCAGTGGTAGCTCGGCGGGCTCATAATCCGTAGGTCGCAGGTTCGAATCCTGCTCCCGATACTCTCGACACGTGGTGGCCGCCGCTCCCGTGTGTTCGGTGGCCCGGGACGACAGGGCGGCTTCCGGCTCTAGCTGGAATGCTCGACGATGATCACAACATTTCCCGTTTTCTGGCCTGTCTCGACGTACCGGTGCGCCTCGACGATCTCGTCCAGTGGATATCGCCGGTCGATGACCGGTGTGAATTCGCCGGACTCGATCAGTCCCTTGAAATAGCGCGCCATCTCCGGGTCGTTCTGCTTCGGGATGGGAAACATGACCTTCCTGCCGCCGAACAGCGGGGTGACGAGCGCCAGAACCAGGTTCTGCGACAGGGTGCCCAGGTCCGACGCGAGATAGATCCCGCGCGGTTTCAGCAGCCGCCTGCACCGGCCGAACGAGCTCTTGCCGACCGCGTCGATGACGGCGTCGTACTTCCGCTCGTCCTTCGTGAAGTCCTCGGCCGTGTAGTCGACGACCCTGTCGGCCCCCAGTCCCCTGACCAGCTCGACGTTCCTCGTGTCGCAGACCGCGGTCACGGCGGCGCCGAGCCCCTTCAGGAGCTGGACCGCCGCCGAGCCGATCGCCCCGGTCGCCCCGTAGACGAGGACGTCCTGCCCGCTCCGGATCCTCGCCGTCCTGATGATCGTGAGGGCGTAGTGCGAACCCTCGGTGCTGGGAGCGGCCTCCGCGTAGGTCAGGCCCTCCGGAATGATCGCGAGCGCGCCGTCCTGGGGGATCGACATGTACTGGGCGTGGGCCCCGAACGAACGGTCGTTGTATCCGAACACCCTGTCACCGGCTTCGAAGGAGGTGACGCCGCCGCCCACCGTCTCGACTTCTCCCGCGAACTCGTTTCCGAGAATTCTCACCTTCGGCCTGACGAGCCCGGTGAAGAATCTCCAGATGAATGGCTTCGCCGCGCGTAACGCGCAGTCCGTGCGATTGACCGTCGTCGCGTGGACCTTGACGAGGATCTCGCCGTCCCCGACCGCAGGCTTCTCCGCCTCCGCGAAACGAACCACTTCCGGTGGGCCATATCTGGTGCGGACCGCAGCCTTCATGACTGAATTGTACCGATCATGTGGGGATCTGGCGGAAATCTCTCATTCAAAATCTCTCATTCGCCATCCGCCATCGCCGGTCGGCGGGCCGTGGACACGGCCCGCCGACCGGCGACCTCGGTGTCTCAGTCCTGGCCGGTGACCGTGAAGGTCAGCTCGACCCGGGTCTTCGAGCCGGTGCCGGCCAGCGTGACGCCGGCCGAACCCGGCTTCGCCGTCCCCGGCACGCTGACGGTCTCGCCGGAGACGACACCGTCGCCGTTCGCGCGCACGGTGGTGGAGGCGAGGCCGTCACCGAAGCCGATCGTGACCGCCTCGTTCGGCGCGAACCCGGAACCGTCGACGACGATCGCCGTGCCGCGCGGCCCGGAGGTGGTCGACAGCAGCACCTCCGGCCGGTACGTGCGCGCCACCGGCTCCTCGATCACCTGGACGGTCGCCGTCGCCGCCGTGTCCGAGGACGCGCCGACGGCGGTGACGGCGTACCGGCCGGGCCGCGCGTCGCCGGACGCCGTTATCGACGTCTGGACCTCTCCCTTCGCCGAGGCCACGACCGTCGCGCCGTCCGCCGGGCCCGCTCCGAGGCTGACGGTCACCCGCTCGCCGGCGGCGAACCCGCTTCCCTTGACGGTGACCGGGTCGCCGGCGGTGACGGGGGCGGACGCCGACACCGAGATCGACGGCTGCGCCCCGGCCCGCGTCACGGTCACGGTGAACGTCGTGGTGACGCTCGACAGCGTGTCCCACGCGGTGACGTGCACCGTGTAGGTGCCCTCACGCTCGTACGTGTGCTGACCGCTCATCGCGCCGGACGGGCCGACCGTGGCGTCGGCGGGAACCGTGCCGTCGCCCCACTGGACGCGGGCGCGGTGGCCCGCCGAGCCGGTGACGCCACCGGTCACCGAACCGAGGTCGGCCGACAGGGCCTGCCCGGCGACGGCCTTCTGGTCCTTGGCGGCGGTGCTCACCAGCGCGGCACCCGGCGTGCCGTCGTCGGCGACGGCGAACACGTGGATCCTGCCCGCCGAGCCCGGCTCGCCGGTCTGCGCCGGCAGGGTCACCGACACGAGCTTCCTGCCGTCCGGGATCCGGTACGGCGCGGTGGCGAACAGGAACGGCCGCGCGCTGTCCCGGCTCGTGCCGAGCAGCCGGTACGCGGTCCTGGCGACGACGATGTTGCCGTAGGACGGCGTGCCGTCGGGGTTGCCGCCCAGCGTCCAGTCGCTCATCTGGATCGGGATGTCGGCCGTGCCGCCGTCGTCGAAGGTGGCCCTGCCTGTGGTGCTCTGGTCGCCCTGCGTGCCGGCGCCGATGAACGAGATGCTCCTCGCGTCGTCCGGCAGGTTGAGCACGATCTTCTTGCCGTTGCCGGTCGCGTTGTCCGGCTGCCCGGCCGGGACCGCCGGCAGCGTGAAGCGCAGCGCCGTTCCGGGCACCTCGTGCCGCCGGCCCTGGGTCACGCCGGCCGCCTCGAGGGCCGCCCGCGAGTACGCCCACGACTTGGCGTCGCAGTCCGCCGCGAGGACGCCCTCGTCACCGATGCAGACGGTGTCGAACGCCGCGGCGAGACCGGACTCCGGCGCGTAGGCCACCTCGACGCCGACCGTTCCCGAGCCCTGGCCGGTGCCGTCGGTCACCGTGACGCTCGCCTGGTAGTGGCCCGGCTTGGCGTAGGTGTGCGAGCCGCTGACCTCGTACACGCTCCGCGAGCTCAGGGTCAGGGTGCCCTCGGTGACCGCTGAGCCGTCACCCCAGTCGACGGTGGCCCGGTAACCGCTCGCGGTGCCCCCGGTGACGGAGGCGAGTGTCACCGGCGCCTCGACGCCGGACGTGGCGTGCACGCCGCTCGCGGGGGTGACCGTGACGTCGCCGCCACCGAGCTGGATGTCGCCGCCGGCGAGCAGCTCGATCTCGGCGAGGTTCGTCCGCGCGCCTCCGACGGCCTTCGTCACGGCCAGGCGGAACTGCGCGAACCGTCCCGGGTGGTTGATCTTGAACGGCCGGGTGTGGTTGCGCCAGGAGAACACCTCGTCCTTGCGGGAGTCGACCGTGGTCCAGGTGATCCCGTCGTTGGAGCCCTGCAGCCGCCAGTCCGCCGGGTCGCCCGTGGTCGCCCCGGAGACCGGGCCCCCGGAGGCCGGGGCACCCTTCCTCTCCCCGGAGGCCGCCGGTGCGCCGGTGCTCGCACCGGAGGTGAGCGTGTAGTACACCGGCTTCTGCCTGCCGCCGCGGAAGGTCCAGCCGATCTGCGGCGTGCCGGAGGTGAAGGTCATCTGCGTGGTCGACGAGTCGTCGAACAGCTTCGACGCGTCCTGCCCGCCGCTCGCGGTCGCGGTGCCGAGACCGGGACCGGTGGTGTCCTGGAACGGCTTGGGCACCGTTCCGCCCTTGGTCAGCGACGGCGGCGCGTCCTTCTCGCCGTCGCCCCAGGACGACGGGTTCGGGCCCATCTCGAAGTCGATCGTGCCGCCGCGGGCGAGCCGGGAGGCGTCGACGGACACCTCGCGCTGCGTCTTGCCGTTGACCTTCACGCTCTGCACGTAGACGTTCCTCGTGCTGTTGTCCGGCGCGTTGACGACGATGTCGCCGCTCTCGCGGTGGACGGTCATCCGGGTGAACTGCGGCGAGCCGATGGCCCAGTTGGACGAGCCGGCCTGCAGCGGGTAGAGGCCCAGCGAGCTGAGGACGTGCCACGCCGACATCTCGCCGTTGTCCTCGTCGCCCAGGTAGCCCTGGCCGATCTCGCCGCCGACGTAGAGGCGCTGCAGGATCTCCCGCACGATCGCCTGTGTCTTCGCCGGCGCCCCGACGTAGTTGTACATGTACGGGATGTGGTGTGACGGCTGGTTGCTCATGCCGAGCTGGCCCATCCGCACCGCACGGGCTTCGAGCATCTCGTGGATCGTGCCGCCGTACCCGCCGGGCCTGTCGGCGTTCTCCGGGGTGGCGAAGAACTCGTCGAGCTTCTGCCGCAGCGCCGCCCGCCCGCCGTGCAGGTTGGCCAGTCCCTGGCCGTCCTGCTGCGCGGTGAACGCGAAGTTCCACCCGTTGGTCTCGGTGTAGACGCCGCCCCAGTCCAGCGGGTCGCCGGCGAGGAAGGTGCCGGCGGCGTCGCGGCCCCGGAAGAACTTCGTGCTCGTGTCGAAGAGGTTGACGTAGTTGCGGGCCCGCTGCAGGAAGTACTCCGACTCCTCCTTGAGCCCGTCGCGCCGCGATCTCGGGGTGGCCGGGTCCTTGGCCAGGGCCGCGCCCATGTTGCCGAGGCCGTAGTCGTTGATGAAGCCCTCCAGCGCCCACGACACCGACTCGCCGGTGGAGGTCGGCGTGTAGCCGAGGAACAGCGAGGCCTCGATGCCCTTGCGGCCGACCTCGCCGCGCCCGGACGCGACGGTCGCGTCCTTCACCGCCGAGTCGTACGCGCCGAGCGGGTCGGGCAGCTTGACGCCGTTGAGGTAGGCCTGGGCCAGCGAGACGTTCGCGCTGGTGCCGGTCATCAGGTCGGCGTAGCCGGGTGAGGACCAGCGGGCGACCCACCCGCCGTCGCGGTACTGCTGGACGAACCCGTCGGCGATCCTGGCCGCGACGTCGGGGTAGAGCAGCGAGTACGCGGGCCACACGGTGCGGTAGGTGTCCCAGAACCCGTTGTTGACGTAGATCTGCCCGTCGACGATCTTCGCGCCGGTCTGCGTGGCGGTCGACGTGCCGGTCGGCTCCGACACCGGGCTCGCGTACTGCCAGCGCGGGGCGGCGGCGGTGCCGGTGTTCTCCGACTGCGAGTTCGGGTACAGGTTCAGCCGGTACAGGTTCGAGTAGAGCGTCACCAGCTGCGTCTCGGTCGCGCCCCGCACCTCGACCCGGCCGAGCCGGTCCTTCCACTCCGCGGTGGCGGCGGCCTGAATCTGGTCGAAGCTCCTGCCGCCGACCTCCATGTCGAGGTTCCGGCGTGCCTGGTCGACCGAGAGGAACGACGTCGCGAGGCGCAGCGTCACCTGCCGCTTCCCGGAGGTGTCGAAGGTGGCGGACGTGGCGGAGGACTGCGTGGGCGCCCGGTCGAAGGTGCCGGAGACGAACATCCGGCTGCGACCGGCCGACTGGCCGCTTCCGTTGTCGACCCAGCCGGTGAACGTGCCGTCCGTGCCGATGGCGAACGTGCCGTTGTAGAAGACGAGGCTTCCGGTGGCCTGGCCGTCCGGGAAGGTGAACCGCATGATCCCGGCGTGGTCGGTGGGCGTCATCTCCGCGATCAGGCCGTTCCGCAGCGTGACCCGGTAGAGGTCCGGCCGCGCGATCTCGTCGTCGTGGCTGAAGGCGAGCGCCCGGCCGCCGGGCGCTCCGGTGAGCGGCCCGCCGGCCGGCACCGGCATGATCGACATCTGGTTGCGGTCGCCCATCCACGGGCTGGGCTCGTGCGAGATCGCGAGCCCCTCCATCATGGGGAGGTTGTCCGCGTTGTTGCCCCGCTGGTAGTCGTACTCCCACGAGTGGGACGTGGCGTTGGTGACCGGTGTGAAGAAGTTGAAGCCGTTCGGCACCGCGGTGATCGGCAGGTTGTTGCCGCGCGAGAACCCGCCCGTCGAGTTGGTCCCGCGCCGGGTGTCGACGTAGTCGGTCAGGCGGGAGCCGTCGATCGGCACCGGGACGCCCGTCAGGGTGACGTCGTCGAGCCAGCCCTGGAAGCGGGTCGAGGCGGTCGCCTGGGGGTCGTCGTAGGCGAGCAGGATCCGGTCGATCGTCTTGCCGTTCGCGACCGCCCCGATCTCGGACCGCACCGCGTTCCACTGGTCGGCGTAGAGCACCTTCGACGCGCCCTGCCCTGCGGCCGTGAGCGGGTAGCCGTGCTGGTCGACGGGCGAGCGGCCGCTCAGGTAGCTGCCGTCGGTGAAGTGCAGGTCGACGGCGACGTGGGTGGACGGGTACCGGGCGTCCTGACCGGTGAACTCGGGGAAGACCTTGTAGGACAGCCGGGTCTTCGGCCCGACCGGGATGTCGACGTCGAACAGCCTGTTGGTCGCGTACGAGCGGCCGGCCGCCTCGGCGCCGCCCGCGTAGCGCAGCGAGGCCGTCCCGGTGAATCCGGCCCGCGGCTTCATGGTGTGGCCGTTGACCGGACCGCCGCCGACGACGCTGACCATCGGGGTGACCGGCGGCCTGACATCCGAGCCGTCGCTGATGTTCCAGTCGGCGAGCTGGATGATCGAGTCACCGGAGTTCGCGGTGACGTTCAGCCGGTAGTGGTCGTAGGCGGTCGTGTTGGCGACGTCGTAGACGTTGGTGGCGAACCGCCCGCCGAAGCTCTGTCCCGTCCGCCTGTCCAGGTCGGTCCACGTGCCGCCGTCGTTCGACCCCTGCACGGTGAAGTCCCTGGGGTCGCGGCCCGGCGCGTCGTCCGCGGAGGTGAGCGAGTAGCGCACCACCACCGCGGGCTTGGCCAGCTTGTAGGTCACCCAGCCGGTCCGGGCGAACGCCAGCCACTTGGTCGACGGGCTGCCGTCCTTGAGGGTCGCGGCGGTCTCGTTCGGCGGGTTCTCGGCGCTCGCGGACACCGCGGTGACCTGGCCGAGCAGGCTGCCGGGCAGTCCGGTCGGGCTCGATCCGCTCAGGTTCGCCTGGATCGGCTCGCCGTTCGCACCGATCTCGACGGTGCTCGCCGCGGGTCGCGGGTCGGCCGGCTCGAACGAGGAGCCGAAGTCGCCGGGAGGGGCCGCGGCGCTCGCCGGGGGTGTGGCGACGAGCAGCCACACCGGCAGCAGCAGTGCCGCGGTCGCGGCGAACCGCCGCAGGGACAGGATGCGGGCGAAGGGGGGATGCGACATGGCGGGTGCCTTTTGACTCGTTGGGGGGTGTCGAGAGCGTCGGACGCCGGGGGCGAGACCCGCAGCCGCCGCAGCCGCCGCGGCCGATCGGCCGCGGCGGAGCGCGGGCGCGCCCGCCGGGCACGCGGGACGGCCCGCCGCACGCCGTCGCGGGCGTCGGGGTCGGGGTCGGTGCCGTCATCGGTGCCGGGACACGGGTCTCAGACCATGCGGGAAGCTCCATGGGGGACAGGAGGGGACGGTGGGTGCGCGGGGGGCGCACCCGGGTGTTGATCGCGGCCCAGCGTTTCCCTTGCGAGACAACGTTGTCAAGAGCCGATCGGGTAACCTCCCGGAAACCGTGCGTTCTCCCGGGTCGCCCGGCGGGGTCGGCCGGGCGGGGTGACGCGACCGGCGTCCGTGGTCGCCGGTCGTGCCCGGCCCCCGGCGGGGTCATCCGTGCGGTGACCAGGGCCGCAGGTCGGACAACGTTGTCACCAGGACGGACGGCGTGTCGGTATGGTTCGTGGCATGACCAGCGACGGCGGCCGTACGAGGCGGCCCACCATGGTGGACGTGGCGACCCGGGCCGGAGTGAGCCTGAAGACCGTCTCCCGGGTCGTGAACAACGCGCCCCACGTCCAGCCCGAGCTGGTCGAGCGAGTGCTCGCCGCCGTGGCCGAGCTGGGCTTCCGCCGCAACCACCTGGCCAGCTCGCTGCGCTCGGGGCAGACGACCGCCACGGTCGGGCTGCTGATCGAGGAGATCGCCAACCCGTTCTACGCGACGATCGCGGGAGCCGCCGCCGAGGTCGCCCGGCAACACGGCACGATGCTCATCATCGCCAGTTCCGAGGAGGATCCGGCACGCGAGCAGCAACTGCTGCGGGACATGTGCGCCCGCCGCGTCGACGGGCTGCTCGTGGTGCCGGCCGGCGACGACCACTCGTTCATGCGCGCCGAGGTCGAGCTCGGCACCCCGGTGGTCTTCCTCGACCGGCCGGCCGGCGGGCTGCTCGCCGACACGGTGCTGCTCGACAACCGCGGGGGCGCGCGGGCCGGGGTGCGCCGGCTCGTCGAGGCGGGCCACCGCCGGGTCGCCATCCTGCTCGACTCGATCGGCGTCTACACGATGCGCGAGCGGCTCGACGGCGCGCAGGACGCGCTGGCCCCGGCCGGCGCGCCGTACGACACCCGGCTGGTCCGTGACGGCGTCCGCGATCCGGCGGCGGCCGCCCGGGTCGTCTCCGAGCTGCTCGACCGGCCGGATCCGCCGACCGCCTTCTTCAGCCTGAACAACCGGATCACCCTCGGCGTGATCGAGGAGCTGCACCGGCGCGGCAGCGACGCCGCGGTGCTCGGGTTCGACGACTTCGACATGTCCAGCCTGGTGCCGCACCCGCTGACGGTGATCGCCTACGACACCCGCGAGCTGGCCAGGACCGCCGCCGAGCTGCTGTTCCGGCGGATCGGGGGAGACCGGTCGTGGCCGCGCACCGTGGTGCTTCCCACCGAACTGGTCGAGCGGGGCCTCCCGCCGCGCTGAGCTGCACTGAGCGGCACTGAGCGGCACAGAGCGGCACTGAGCGGCGCAGAGCCGGGTGACCGCGAGGAGCGACCGCGCCGGCACGGCCGGTCGCCCGCGGTCCGGCACGCGTCGCGCCCGCCGGGCCGGGGACCGCTCAAAGGATCATGCGCGGTAAAACTCCCCTAGCGTCACGGTACGTTACAAAATGGCCACATTGGGAGGGGGCCGATTGACACGCCTGTAACGCGGGTGGAGTCTCTACCCGCTGCCTGCCTGACAACGATGTCACGGCCGATCAGAGAGAATCCGGAATCGTTATGATCATTGACTTCTGCCTCCCACGGCGTCGTGTCCAGCCGGGAACCGCGCTCGGGCACGGCCGCACCCGCGGCGGACGCCCCCGGCGGACTTCTGTCACCGGCTCCCACGACGGGACGGCCGGGCTCGCTCCCTGACGGCGGCCGACCGCGGCACGCGACCACGTACGACCCGGGCGGCGGCACACGCCACCGCTCACCGGCGAGTCATGCGAAGAATGAATTAATTTAGATTCTGCGGAAAGCCCCTGTCCGCCAGATGTGGTTCAGGCCACAGCACGGCAAACGAACTGATGACGAACCTCCCGGAGGCAACCATGTCGGTGGTGACCTGGCGCGGTCCCCTGCAGCCGGACGCGCGCGGATCCCGCTGCCGGCCCAGAGACGGCGACGTCGCCGTTCCGAGACCGTGCCCGGCACGGGCCCGGACCCGGGCGGGCCGGTCATGAGCGACGCACCCGTCCTGCTGGAGATGCGTTCGATCACCAAGGAGTTCCCCGGGGTCAAGGCGCTCTCCGACGTCAACCTGGTGGTGCGGGCCGGCGAGATCCACGCGATCGCCGGGGAGAACGGCGCCGGCAAGTCCACCCTGATGAAGGTGCTCAGCGGGGTCCATCCGTACGGCACCTACTCCGGCGAGATCTTCTACCAGGGCACGGAGAGCCGGTTCTCCGACATCCGGGCCAGCGAGAACTCCGGCATCGTGATCATCCACCAGGAGCTCGCCCTGGTGCCCGGCATGTCCATCACCGAGAACATCTTCCTCGGCAACGAACCGGGCCGCGGCGGCGTGATCAACTGGAAGACCGCCAACCGCCAGGCCCTGGAGCTGATGGCCCGGGTCGGCCTGGAAGAGGACCCGGACACGCTGATCAAGGACATCGGCGTGGGCAAGCAGCAGCTCGTGGAGATCGCGAAGGCGTTCGCCAAGGACGTGAAGCTCCTCATCCTCGACGAGCCCACCGCCGCCCTGAACGAGGCCGACTCCCAGCACCTGCTGGACCTCCTCCGCGACTTCAAGCAGCGGGGCATCACCTCGATCATCATCTCCCACAAGCTCAACGAGATCGCGCAGATCGCCGACAGCATCACCATCCTGCGGGACGGCCGGACGATCGAGACCCTCGACATCAAGGCGGACGGCGTCGACGAGGACCGGATCGTCCGGGGCATGGTCGGCCGGGAGCTGCACAGCCGCTTCCCCGACCACACTCCCGAGATCGGCGAGGTCTTCTTCGAGGTGCGCGACTGGACGGTCCGGCACCCGATCTCCGCCGAGCGCCTGGTGGTCAAGAACTCCAGCTTCACCGTGCGCCGCGGCGAGATCGTCGGGTTCGCCGGCCTGATGGGCGCCGGGCGCACCGAGCTGGCGATGAGCATCTTCGGCCGCTCGTACGGCACCTACGTCTCCGGGAAGATCTTCAAGGACGGCCGGGAGATCGTGTTGAAGTCGGTGTCGGACGCCATCGCGCACGGCCTGGCGTACGTCAGCGAGGACCGCAAGTCGATCGGCCTGAACCTGCTCGACGACATCAAGACCTCGATGGTGTCGGCCAAGCTCTCCAAGGTCTCCACCCGCGGCGTGGTCGACCCGGTGCGGGAGCATCGGGCGGCCGAGGGCTACCGGACGAGCCTGCGGGTCAAGGCCCCCACCGTCGACGAGGGGGTCACCAAGCTCTCCGGCGGAAACCAGCAGAAGGTGGTGCTGGCGAAGTGGATGTTCACCGACCCCGACCTGCTCATTCTCGACGAGCCGACCCGGGGCATCGACGTGGGCGCCAAGTACGAGATCTACGGCATCATCCAGCGACTCGCCGACCAGGGGAAGGGCGTCATCGTCATCTCCTCGGAGCTCCCCGAGCTGATCGGCCTCTGTGACCGGATCTACACGGTGTTCGAGGGGACCATCACCGGCAACATCGACCGGCGAGACGCCGACCCCGAACTACTGATGAAGCAGATGACCTCAGCGAAGAAGGCACGTCGATCATGAGCCGCGTGAAAGAACTCCAGAAGTCCCTGTTCGGAGGGACGACCTCCAACGCCCGGCAGTTCGGGATGATCTTCACGCTGGTGGCGATCGTCCTGCTGTTCCAGGTCCTGACCGACGGCCTGACGCTGAACTCCGGCAACCTCATCTCGCTGGTGAGCCAGTACTCGTACATCCTGATCCTGGCCATCGGGATGCTGATGGTCATCGTCGCCGGGCACATCGACCTCTCCGTCGGCTCGATCGCCGCGTTCGTCGGCATCGTGGTCGCGAAGGTCATGCAGGACTACTCGGTGCCGTGGTTCCTCGCCATCCTGATCGGCCTGGCGGTCGGTGTCCTCATCGGCACCTGGCAGGGCTTCTGGGTGGCCTACGTCGGGGTGCCGGCATTCATCGTCACCCTGGCCAGCATGATGCTGTTCCGGGGCGGCAACCAGTACATCGGCAACGCCGACACCATCCCGGTGCCCGAGGGGTTCAGGATCATCGGTGCCGGCTTCCTGCCGGAGGTCGGCCCGGACACCGGGTACAACAACCTCACGCTCCTGCTCGGCCTGGTCGTCTGCGTGGCGATCGTGGTCCGGGAGTGGAGGGCCCGCCAGACCCGGCGGGAGATGGCGGCCGACGTCGCCCCGATGTGGATCTCGGCGATCCGGGTCGCCGTCCCGGTCGTCGTGGTGGTGTTCGCGACCCTGCAGTTCGCCGGCGGGCGGATCGGGACCAGCTTCCCGATCTCCGGGATCATCCTCGGCGTCCTGGTCGTGATCTACGCGTTCATCACCCGCAACACGGCGGGCGGCCGGCACATCTACGCGGTCGGCGGCAACGCCAGGGCCGCCGAGCTGTCCGGCGTCAAGCTCAGGCGGGTCAACTTCCTGGTGATGATGAACATGTCGGTCCTGGCGGCCCTGGCCGGCATGATCTTCGTTGCCCGTTCGGCCGCCTCGGGCCCGCAGGACGGCATCGGCTGGGAGCTGGACGCGATCGCCGCCGTCTTCATCGGCGGCGCGGCGGTCTCCGGCGGCCTCGGCACGATCAGCGGATCCATCGTCGGCGGCCTCGTCATGGCCGTGCTCAACAACGGCCTGCAGCTGATGGGCGTGGGCTCCGACCGGGTGCAGATCATCAAGGGCCTGGTCCTGCTGCTCGCCGTCGCGCTCGACGTCTACAACAAGAAGCAGGGGCGCTTCTCGGTCCTCGGATCGCTGACGCGCCCGTTCCGCCGGGAGACACCGGCCGGCCCGGCGTCCGGCGCCGAGCCGGACCAGGAACACGGCAAGAGTCCGGTGGCCGGCTAACCGGCCACCGTCGGCGGGGCGGGAGACCTCCGCCCCGTCCTCCTTTGAAGAAGGGCACCTCTGAAAATGCGCAATATCCTCGTCAGGGGCGTGGCGGCCGGGGCCATCGCGCTTCTGTCACTCACCGCCTGCGCCTCCGAGCGTTCGCAGACCCCCGCCGGCGGTACGGGCGCCTCCGCCGGCTCCAGCGAGGCCGCGAAGGGCTTCCCCGCCGACTCGCTGATCGGCGTCGCGCTGCCGTCGAAGACCTCGGAGAACTGGGTCCTGGCCGGTGGCCTGTTCACCGAGGGCCTGAAGGAGGCCGGCTTCAAGTCCGACGTCCAGTACGCCGGCTCCTCCACCACCGTCGCCGACCAGCAGGCGCAGATCTCGGCAATGGTCACCAAGGGCGCCAAGGTCATCGTCATCGGCGCGACCGACGCCGCGCAGCTGAGCACCCAGGTGGAGGCCGCCAAGGCGTCCGGCGCGACCGTCATCGCCTACGACCGGCTCATCAAGAACACCGACGCGGTCGACTACTACATCGCCTACGACAACTTCAAGGTCGGCCAGCTCCAGGGCCAGGCCCTGCTGGACGGCATGAAGGCGAAGAAGGCCGACGGCCCCTACACCATCGAGCTGTTCTCCGGCTCGTCGGACGACAACAACTCGGCGGTCTTCTTCGACGGCGCGATGGACGTGCTGAAGCCGAAGATCGACGACGGCAGCGTGGTGGTCGGCTCCGGCCAGACCGACGTCAAGCAGACCGCCACCGACGGCTGGAAGGCCGAGAACGCCCAGCGTCGCATGGACTCGCTGCTGACCTCCACCTACAGCAGCAAGACCCTGGACGGGGTGCTCTCCCCCAACGACACGCTGGCCCGCGCCATCATCACCTCGGTCAAGGGTGCCGGCAAGGACCTGCCCGTGGTGACCGGCCAGGACTCCGAGGTCGAGTCGGTCAAGTCGATCGTGGCCGGCGAGCAGTACTCGACGATCAACAAGGACACCCGCGAGCTGGTCAAGCAGACCATCCAGATGGCCAAGGACCTGCAGGCCGGCAAGGCCCCCCAGGTCAACGACACCAAGTCGTACGACAACGGGGTGAAGGTCGTCCCGTCGTACCTGCTCGAGCCGCTGATCGTGACCAAGGAGAACGTCGTGGAGGCGTACGCCAACGACCCCAAGCTGGCCCCGCTCACGAAGTAACGGCGCCCGGCTGGAGTCAGCCACACCCGTGGGTCCCCGGAAGCTTCACGACCGGGGGCCCACGGTCGTTTCCGGGCGGCCGAGGGCCGAGCGCGGCCGGACACGGCCGGACGCCATGGCGTCCCCGGGCAGGCGCCGAGCGCGGCCGGGACCGGCCGGGCGCTACGGCGTCCCCAGGCAGGTGTCGAGCGCGGCCGCGCCCGCCAGCATCGCCAGGCCCCGCGCCGTCAGCCGGTCGTGCCACTCCCGCAGCGTCGCCTGCAGCGGCTCCGGTCCGCCCGCCGTCCGCACCCGCTCCAGCACCCGCGCGATCGGCTCCAGCCCGTACCCGCCGCGCCGCAACTGGTGGGCCAGCAGCACGTCGCGCACGTCGGCGGAGGTGTAGACGCGGTAGCCGGTGCGCGGGTCGCGCCGGGGCGCGATCAGCCCGGCCCGCTCCCATTTGCGCAGTGTCGCCGGCCGGATGCCGAGCCTGCGCGCCAGCGGCCCGATGAACGTCACCCCCGGTGCCGGCTCGCGCGGCGGCGCCAGGTCGCGCAGCGCTCGTTCCACGGCCTCCAGCGTGCGCCGGTCGTCGGCCAGCTGCGCGTGGCTCTCGTCGATCAGCCGCAGCGCCTCCTCGACCGCGCCGTCGTTCACGGCCCGCATGATCGCCCCCGCGGTCGCGTGGCCGTGCGCGGGGATCAGCGCCAGGAACGTCCGCAATGCCGCCGCGTGGCGCGGAGCGTAGGCGCGGTAGCCGTGCGCCGAGCGCTCGGCCGGCGGCAGGATCCCCGCCTCCTCGTAGTTGCGCACCGCCTGCGTGGACAGGCCGTGCTCGCGCGCCAGGTCGATGGGCCGCAACCGCATTTTGAAGGTTCTTCCTCGTCAGCAGCCGTGAATATCGCCAAAGTTTACACAAAAGGTTCAACGATACAGTCGAATATATGACGATCTCGATCCGGGACGCCGCTCGCCCCTTCACCGGCGGCGCCCTCACCGCGCTCCTGTCCCCCACCACCCGTCTGCTCGGCCTCGGCGAGCCCACCCACGGCGTCGAAGCCTTCCCCGAGCTGCGCAACGAGATCTTCCGCCACCTCGTCGAGCACGAGGGCTACCGCTCGATCACCATCGAGAGCGACTGCCTGACGGCCCTGGCCGCCGACGCGTACGTCACCGACGGCGTCGGGACCCTCGACGAGGCGGTGAGCCGCGGCCTCAGCCACGGCTCCGGCGCCTCACCCGCCAACCGCGAGCTCCTGCGCTGGATGCGCGCCTACAACGAGCGGCGTCCCCCGCACGAGCGGCTCCGCTTCTACGGCTTCGACGGTCCCCTGGAGATCACCGGTCCCGCCGGTCCCCGCACGGCCCTGACCGCGCTGCACGACTACCTCTCCGCCCACCTCGACCTGGCCTGGAGCCGCGAGAGCCTCGACGAGCTGCTCGGCCCCGACGAGCGCTGGACCAACCCGGCCGCCCTGTGGACGGATCCCACCCAGTCCGTGGGCCGCACCCCCGAGGCCGGGGAACTGCGCCTGATCACCGACGACCTGCGCGCGCTGCTCACCGCGCACGCCCCCCATCTGACGGCCGCCACCTCCCCCGGCGCCTGGTGGCGAGCCGACCTGTACGCCCGCACCGCCGCCGGGCTCCTGCGCTACCACGCCGGCATCGCCGACACCGCGCCCACCCGCGTCGGCTCGCTCATGTGCCTGCGCGACGCGATGATGGCCGACAACCTCGACGCCATCGTCGGCTTCGAGTCCCGTCGCGGTCCCACCCTCGCCTTCGCCCACAACCGTCACCTGCAGAGGGACAGGAGCCGCTGGCTGCTGCCGGAGGGCTGGGGTCCCCTGGCGGGCCGGACGCTGGAGTGGTGGAGCGCCGGGGCGATCGTGGACACACGCCTCGGCGACCGGTACGCCTTCGCCGCCACCGCCTTCGGCACTCGTGGCTCCGACGTCCCCTCTCCCGACACCCTCGAGGGGCTCCTGTCGTCCCTCCCCCACGACCGCGCCGTCGTCGATCCCGGCCGCCTCGCCGCGGCCCTCGGCCGCGAGCCGGCACCCCGCGTCCCGGCCGACCACACCTACTTCCCCCTCGACCCGGCCACCACCGGCCAGACCGACGCCATCGTCTTCGTCAGGGAGATCTGAGCCGCCCACCGCCGACCGGCCGCCGGGAAGGCCTGGAACCGGGCACCCGCGGTCACGGGTCCGGCGATCCCGAGGATTCCGCCGCCGGGATGCCGAGGGCTGCCAGGAACGCCGCGGCGGCGGGGGACGGCGGGAAACGGCTCCAGACGAGGTGCTCCATGCGGGTGGGGGCGTCGCGAAGCCGCAGGACGGGCAGATCGGGAAGTTCGGGTGTGAAGGCGGCGGGCAGCAGCCCGATGCCCAGGCCCTGCCGGATCAGGCGGGCCATGAAGTCCATGTTCGTCACTTCGAAGGCGACCTCGCGCCGGACCCCGGCCGCCGCGAACGCCTCGTCCGACTGGGCCCGCGCGGCGGTGCCCGGGGGGAAGTCGACGAACGGCTCGTCCGACAGCCGGCGCAGGTCCACGCGTTCCCTGCCCGCCAGCGGGTGGCCCGGCGCCACCACGGCGACGAGGTCGCCGCGCGCCAGCTCGCGGCCGCGGACGCCGCTGGGGCGTGCGCCCACCGGCAGCCCGAGGAACGCGGCGTCCAGGCTGCCCTGCCGTACCCGCTCGACCAGTTCCTCGCTCGCGCCCGAGCGCAGGGTGATCCGCACCTGCCGGTGGCGCAGGTGGAAATGCTTCAGCACGGTCGGGAGGTCGACCGCCGCGACGGTGGGAATGGCGCCGATGGCGAGCCGGCCCCGGATCTCGCCGGCGGCGGCCGCCACCTCGGCGCGGGCCCGTTCGGCGGCCTCGAGAGCCTGGCGGGCGGCGGGCAGGAACGCCTCGCCGGCGGGGGTCAGCCGGACGCGGCGGCTGGTGCGCTCGAACAGCTTGGCGCCCAGCTCGCGTTCCAGGCGGGCGATCTGGTGGCTCAGCGCGGACTGGACGACCAGGCACCGCTCGGCGGCGCGGGTGAAGTTGCTCGTCTCCGCGACGGCGACGACATAGCGCATCTGCTGGAGTTCCACAGATCAATCGTGATGCACGATCGGTTCGATGACAAACATGTGTTGGACTCATCGATCGTTCGTTGCCGAAGCTGGGCGCATGACGACGAGACCTCGTACGGGCGGCCTGTCGCAGGGGCTGCTGCTGCTCATGTCGGTGGCGACCGGGCTGGCGGTCGCGGGAAACTACTTCGCGCAGCCGCTGCTCGACCTGATCGGCCGGGAGCTGGGGGTCGGGCCGTCGGCGGCGGCGCTGGTGGTGACGGCCGCGCAGGGCGGGTACGCGCTGGGGCTCGTCCTGCTGGTGCCGCTCGGCGACCTGGTGGAGCGGCGGCGGCTGGCCGTGTCGCTCTACGCGGCGACCGCGGTGTTCCTGCTGGTGTCGGCCACCGCGGCCGACGGCACGGTGCTCCTGGCCGGTACGGCCCTGACCGCGCTGACCTCGGTCGGAGCGCAGGTGGTGGTGCCGTTCGCGGCGACGCTGGCGGATCCGGCCGAGCGCGGCCGGGTGGTCGGCACGGTGATGACCGGGCTGATGCTCGGCCTGTTGCTGGCGCGGACCGCGTCCGGAGCGTTGTCCGAGCTGGGCGGCTGGCGGACGGTCTACTGGGTGAACGCGGCGCTGATGGCGCTGATGGCGGTGGCGCTGCGCGCCTTCCTGCCCCGGCTCGGCGAGGACGGCGGGCGCCTGTCCTACGTCGGGCTGCTGCGCTCGACGGTCGCGATGTTCCGCCACGAGCCGTTGCTGCGGTGGCGGGCGGGTATCGGCGCGTTGAGCCTCGCCTCGTTCAGCGTGCTGTGGACGGCTTTGACCTTCCTGCTGGTGCGGTCACCGTACGGCTGGTCGGAGTCGGCCGTCGGACTGTTCGGCCTGGCCGGGGTCGCGGGTGCGCTGACCGCCACGGCGGCGGGGCGGCTGGCCGACCGCGGGCGCGTCCAGCTCGTGACCGGCGCCGGGACGGTCCTGCTGGTGGCGTCCTGGCCGGCGATCGCGGCGGGGGCACGCTCGCTGGTCTGGCTGCTCGCCGGCGTGATCGTGCTGGATCTGGCGCACCAGGCGGTGCTCAACAGCAGCCAGAACGTCCTCTACGCGATCCGGCCCGAGGCCCGTAACCGGATCAACTCCGCCTTCATGACCTCCCTGTTCCTCGGTGGCGCGGTGGGCTCCGCGCTGACATCGGTGGTCTGGGCGCACGGCGGCTGGACCGGCGTGTGCGTCCTGGGCGCCGTCCTCTCGGCCGGGACCGTCGTGCTCTGGATCCTGGAGCGCGTCACCCCCGGCCGGGCGGGCAGGCCCCCGGAGCCCTCGGTCCACCACGGCGACGCCCCCGCACCGGCCACTTCGGCCACTCCGGCCGCTTAGGCCGGCTGATCCGAACGACCGGACCACGCGCGTCACCGTGTCCGCGGCGGCGGGAGCCGCGGGAGCCGCGCGGGGCCGGGCAACCGCCGCGGTACGCGGCCTGGTCCGCGTTTCCATCACCACCGACAAAGGAGAACGAGCGTGTCGCGCACCGTACTGATCACCGGAGCCACCGGAACCGTGTCCACCGCGCTGATGAACGCGCTGCGGGGGGCCGAGGTGGACCTTCGTGCTCTCGTCCGCGACGAGTCCGCGGCGGGCGGCTCGCGTGAGCGGGGCGCCGAGGTCTTCGCCGGTGACCTCGACGACGCCCGGTCGCTGCCGCCCGCCTTCGAGGGCGTGCAGGACCTGTGGCTGCTCACCCCGAACGGCCCGCGCGCCCCGGAGAACGCCATGAACGCCGTGTGGGCCGCACGCCAGGCCGGGGTGGAACGTGTCGTGCGCCTGTCCGTCGTCGGCGCGGCACACGACGCGCCGAACCGCAGCGGCAGGCTGCACGCGCTGTCGGACCGGGAGATCGAACGGTGCGGCATGCGCTGGACGATCCTGCGTCCCCACTGGTTCATGCAGAACCTGCTGAACGAGGCGGGCGACATCGCCGCCACCGGCACGTTCTCGCTGAACATGGCCTCGGCGCGGATCGGCATGATCGACGTACGCGACGTCGCCGAGTGCGCCGCCCGCGTGCTTCTCGACGACCCCGGCCGCCACCACGGCGAGACGTACACCCTCACCGGCCCGCGCTCGCTCACGTTCGACGAGGTCGCCGGCGAGCTGGGGCTCGCTCTCGGCAGGCCCGTCACGTACCTGCCGGTCGGCGACGACGCCAGGCGCGCGACATTGCTCGGCCACGGCGTTCCGGAATGGATCGCCGACATGCTCGAGGAGTACGCGCGGGCGTACGTCTCCGGCTGGGGAGACATCACCACCGACACGCTCGCCGGACTTCTCGGCCGTCCCCCGCGTGACATCGCCGGCTTCGCCCGCGACCACGCCTCGGCGTTCACCGCGGCCGGCGACGGCTGAGATCGCGGCCCGCCGGTCAGGCCGGGACGTGGTGCGGGGCCTCGGCGTGGCACAGGGCGTCGGCGTGGCGCAGCGCGGTTCGCGCGGTGTCCGGCCGGGCCGGCAGGAGCGGCAACCGGACCGCGGCGGTGGGGATGACGCCGCGGGCGTGCAGGACCGCCTTGATCGCGGCGGGATTGGGCTCGGCGAACAGCGCTCGGGACAGGGCCGCGAGGCGGTGCCCGAGGGGGCGCGCCCGGGCCACGTCGCCGGTCCGCCACGCCTCGGCCAGCTCCACGTACCGGGCGGTGGCCACGTGCGCCGAGGCCATGATCGCGCCGTGCGCGCCGAGTGCGAGCAGCGGCGAGACGAACAGGTCGTCGCCCCCCAGCACCGCGAAGCCGTCCGGGAGGTCGGCCATGAGCGCGACGGTGTCCTCGTCGATCCCGCCGACCGCGTACTTGACGCCCACCACACCGGGCAGGGCGGCCAGCCGTCGCACCGCGTCCGCCGACAGGCACTGCCCGGTCCGGTACGGGACGTGATAGACGACGAGCGGTACCGGGCTGACCTCGGTGAGATGGCGGAAATGGGCCAGCACCCCGGCCTCGCCCGGGCGCGTGAACGGCGGGACCAGGCTCAGCGCCGCCACCGCCTCCGGCCGGTCCCGCAGCGCGTCCAGCGCCTGCGGGGTGGTGGCGCCCACCAGAAGGTGCGCGCCGCGTTCCGCGCAGACCCGGGCGGCGAGGTCCACCACGGCCCGCTGCTCCGGGCCGCTGAGCGCGGACGGCTCCGCGGTGGTGCCCAGCGCGACCACACCGGTCGCCCCGGCGTCCAGGATCCGGTGCGCGAGGGCTTCCAGCGCGTCGAGAGCCACGGCTCCGGCGTCGTCGAACGGGGTGATCAAGGGCACGTACAGGCCGGTGAGCGTCATGCGTCCAGGGTGCGCCGCCCGGACCGGCAAGGTCCAGTTCAGCTTTCTACGCACACCCGTAAGCTGAGCTGATGCTCGACGTCCGCCGACTGCGCCTGCTGTGCGACCTGGCGCGGCTGGGCACGATCGCCGCCGTGGCCAGGTCGCACACGTACACGCCTTCGGCCGTCTCCCAGCAGCTGGCCGCGCTGGAACGCGAGGCGGGCGTGCCGCTGCTGGAGCGGACCGGACGCCGGGTCGTCCTGACCCCGGCCGGTGTCGTCCTCGTGCGGCACGCCGAGACCGTCCTGGCCGCCCTCGAAGACGCCGGCGCCGCGCTGGCCGCGGCCCGCGGCGAGCCGGCCGGTCCGCTGCGCATCGGCGCGTTCCCCACCGCCGTACGCACCCTTCTGCCTGCCGCGCTGGTCACGCTGGGCCTCGATCACCCCGGCCTCGAGCTGATGGTGACCGAGCTCGACCCGGTCGCCATGCCCGAGGCGCTGCGCGAACGGCGGCTGGACGTGGCCCTGGTGAACGACTACGACGTCATGCCGGTCGAGCCCGGCCCCACGCTCGACGCGGTGCCGCTGCTGGAGGAGACGGTGTTCCTCGCCATGCCCTCCGCCGGCACGGACCCCGGCGCCGACCCGGTCGGCGACGCCCGGCACGCCGCCTGGATCGTGGGCAGCCCCGGCACCGCCTGCCACGCCGTCGCGCTGCAGGTCTGCCGCACCGCCGGCTTCAGCCCGCTGGTGCGGCACCACGCCGACGACTTCGCCGCGGTGCTCGCGCTGGTGGCGGCCGGCCAGGGTGTCTCGCTCGTACCGCAGCTCGCCACGGCGCGGCCGCCGTCCGGGGTGCGCCTCGTCCCGCTCGCCACCCGCCGGCGAACCCGCGTCACCTACCGGAAGGGCGCGGCCTCCCATCCGGCCGTGGCCGCGTGCGTCACCGCCCTCCGCGCCTCCACCGAGGCCTACCTCGGCCGGTGAGCATCCCGGCCGGCCGGTCTCGCAGGCCACGGCGACGTCGCGATGCTTTTCCGTCCGGTCGATCCGGCCCCCGCGTCTCCGGCCCGGCGGGCCGCCTAGGCTCCCTGGGGATGGCGCCGGTAGAGCAGGCAGAACTCGTTGCCCTCGGGATCGGCCAGCACGACGAAGCCCTCGTCGCCCCTCTGGCCGACGTCGACGCGCGTGGCGCCCAGCCCGACCAGCCGCTCGACCTCGGCGTCCACGTCGCCTCCGTCGGGGACGTGAAGGTCGGGATGGTTACGGTTCTTGTCGCGCTTGGGCGCGTCCGTCGGCTGGAGCCAGACGGTCAGCGAGCCCTGCGGCGCGTCCGCGGGCGGCCACAGGTGCGGGCCCTCGCCGTCGTGCTCGATCTCGTAGCCCAACGCCGCCGACCAGAACGCCGCCATCTTCCGGCTGTCGTGCACGTCGAGCGTCCACTGCGCGAACCGGCTCGTCATGGTTTCTCCTTTCGTGGTTCCGGCTGCGGCCCCCGCCCGTCTCACCGGGGTCCCGCCTCTGATCGGGCGCCGAAGAAGTCGCCCAGGGCCGCGGCGAGCGCGTCCGGGGCCTCCTCGGCCACGTGGTGGCCGGAGTCGATCCCGTGGCCACGCAGGTCGCCGGCCCAGTGCCGCCAGATCCTCAGCGGGTCCCCGTACAGATCTTCGAGGTCGTCGCGCAGGGACCACAGGGCCAGGACGGGGCACCGCAGCCGCACGCCGGCGGCCCGGTCGGCCTCCTCGTGGCGCAGGTCGACGGTGAGGCCGGCCCGGTAGTCCTCCAGCATGGCCCGCACCACGTCGGGATCCCTGGTGGCCGCGCGGAACTCGTCGTGGTTCTCCCGGCCCATGCTCTCCGGGTCGCCGCGGTACCAGCTGTCGGGATCGGCGTTGATGACGCGTTCCGGGATGTCCGGCTGCGCGAAGAAGAACCAGTGCCACCACTGCGTCGCGAACGTCGCGGTGATGCGGGACAGGTGCTCGCTGATGGGCAGGCAGTCGATGAACGCCACGCGGGACACCGCGTCGGGATGATCCAGAGCGAGGCGGAACGCCACGGCGCCTCCTCGATCGTGTCCGGCGAGAGCGAACCGGGTGTGCCCCAGAGAGCGCATCACCGCCACCATGTCGTTCGCGACGGCGCGCTTGGAGTGCCCGGAGTGGTCGGCGGCAGGTGCCGGACCGCGCGAGCGGCCATATCCCCGCAGGTCGGGGCAGACGACGGTGAAGCCGCGCTCGACCAGCCGAGGCGCGACGCGATGCCATGTCGCGGAGGTGCGGGGATGACCGTGCAGCAACAGCACCGGCGGTCCCTCCCCGCCGTGGCGGACGTAGACGGACGCGTCCTCGACCTGGATCGGTCCTGCCTCGAAGCCTTCGAACATCGCTCAGCGTCTCCCGGGTAGAGCTCGACGGTCATCGACCCGTGACGTTCGCCACGGCGTGAACCTACCGAGAAATCGATCTCTTACTCGTCCCGCGGGGAGGAATCTCGCCCGTACGGCGCCGGGACGAGGATCCGGGCCCGCTACGGCGCGTGGAGTACCCCGAAGATGAGACGCGGCGCCGATGAGCGGGACGCAACTCGTCCGTAAAGTCCTGGTTTGCGGCTGATCGCGACGGCCCGGACCGAGAACGGATGCGACTGGACGCTGACCGCGCGCGGGAACACGGCCAAGCTCGAACCGGCCGTCCAGACCTGCCGGACCGCCCTGGGAACCACCGCGCTCACGTTCTGGACGATCGCGAGTGACGGCGGGCACCAGGCGTCGGTCATGGCCGGCGTCGACGAACGCGGCGGAGACTTCGTGCTCAGCGTCGGCGGCCTGACGAGGCGGTGACCCGCCGGCCGTCGCTTCCGTCCGCTCGCGCTGGGGAGGTCAGTCCAGCGCGGCCACCTTGCGCAGCAGCACTGAACGTTCGCGCTGGTTGGCGCACAGCCGGGCGGCCAGCTCCAGCTCGGCGCGCGCCTCCGGTCGCCGGCCGAGGCGGGCCAGCAGCTCCCCGCGTACGGTCGGAACCAGATGCGAACCGGGGAGCCGGTCCGAGGCGATCAGCTCGTCCACGATGGCCAGGGCCCGCGCCGGACCCGAGGCCATGGCCACGGCGACGGCCCGGTTGAGCTCGACCACCGGCGAGGGCGCGACCCGGCCGAGCGCCTCGTAGAGCAGCACGATCCGATCCCAGTCGGTCGCCTCGGCCGAGGGCGCCGACGCGTGGGCGGCGGCGATCGCGGCCTGCAGGCCGTAGGGGCCGAGGCCGCGGGTCGATGCCCTGGCCAGCGCGGCCAGCCCCCGGCGGATCGCCGAAAGGTCCCACAGCCGCCGGTCCTGGTCCTCGAGCAGGACCGGCGTGCCGTCCGGGCCGGTCCTGGCCGGGAAGCGCGCGGCCGTCAGCTCGCACAACGCGAGCAGGCCGTGCACCTCCGGCTCGTCCGGCTGCAGCGCGACCAGCGTGCGGGCCAGCCTGATCGCCTCGTACGCGACGTCGGGGCGCAGCAGCCGGTCGCCCGACGTGGCCGTCGACCCCTCGGTGAAGATCACGTAGAGGACGCTGAGCACGCCGCCCAGCCGTTCCCGGCGCTCGCCGGCCGGCGGCAGCTCGAACGGCACCCCGGCCGCCGCGATCGTCTTCTTGCCCCGGGTGATGCGGGCCTGCACGGTCGGCACGGGTACCAGGAACGCGCGGGCGATCTCCTCGCTGGACAGGCCGCCGACCACGCGCAGGGTCAGCGCCACCCGGGCCTCGCGGGAGAGCACCGGGTGGCAGCTGACGAACATCAGCGCCAGGACGTCGTCGTCGATCCTGTCGAGGTCGATCTCCTGGTCGACCGCGGGGTCGGCCGCCAGCAGGGCGTATCGGTCCTGGAGGGCGGTCCGGCGGCGGATCGCGTCGATCGCCCGCCGCCGGGCCGTGGCCATCAGCCAGCCGGCCGGATTGGCCGGAGAGGCGCGCGGCCACGACACCAGCGCCTCGGCCACCGCCTCCTGGGCCGCGTCCTCGGCCAGCCCGAAATCGCCGGTGAACCGGGTCAGCGCGGCGACGATCCGGGCCGACTCGATCCGCCAGACGGCCTCGACATCGGTCGTGCCCATCAGATCCGGTCGTTGCTCTCGCTGCCCTGCGGGACCTCATCGGCTTCGGCCACCCGCCGGACCTCGATCTTGGACCCGCGGACCGCCGGGACCCGCTTGGCCCACTCGACCGCCTCCTGTTTCGTGGCGACATCGAGCAGGAAGTAGCCACCGAACAGTTCCCTGGTCTCGCCGTAGGGCCCGTCCGTGACCACCGGCGCCTCACCGCTGAAGTCGACCACGACGCCCCGGCCCGGATCGTCCAGCCCTTCGGCGGCGAGGAGAACCTCGGCCTTCATCATGTCCTCGATGAACCGGCCGGTCGCGGCCATCGCCTCGTCGATGTCAGCCATCATGGCCGCGTTCGTCTCATCGGTGCCCCGCATGATCAGCAGGTATTTCGACATCGCGTTCTCCTCGTCCGGCGGGGCCGCCTCTCGGCCCTCGCCCCCACACGTCGAACGAGCGGCCCGCCGATCGACACGACCCCGGAGAAAACTCCCGCCGCGACGCGGTCGATCCCGTCAGACCGGCTCCTGAGCGACGGCCGACGCGGACGCCCTGCTGATGATGACGCTGATCAGTTTAGATCGTGGCTCTTTTGGGGGTCGACCGTTGGATCGTCGGTGGATGTGTCCTTTCGACGGCTTATGCCCGATGAGTTGTGGGGGCCGTTTCAGCGCGTGGTGCCGCCGGTGTCCGGCGCCTCCCGGCGATGAAACCGGGTGGCCACGCCCCGGGGGAACGCCAGGTGACGTTGTGGCGTTCGAGTGCGCGCCCATGCGCTGGGCGATGAAGCGCGTCGGGTCCAGGCGAAGTCGCCTGGACCCGACGTCTGCCATCGGCTAGTAGGTGGTCATGCCCTGGTCCATCTCTGGGTGGCCTGGCCGTTGCACGTGGCGACGGTCACGGCTGAGGTGTTGCCGGTGCCGGTGACGTTGAGGCAGAGGTTGTTGGCGCCGCTGGTCACGGTGCCGTTGGAGTTGAAGGTCCACTGCTGGTTGCTGTTGGTGTGGCAGTCCCACAGTTGCACGCGGGTGCCGGAGCCGGCGTTCGTGGGGGCGTCCAGGCACTTGCCGAGGATCTGGAGTCTGCCGGAGCCGTAGCTGAAGAGCTGGTTGGCGTTGGTGTGGCAGTCGTAGATCTGCAGCTGGGTGCCGTTGGCGCTGGCGCTGTTGGGGGAGTCGACACAGCGCCCGGCGCCCTCGCTGCGCAGGCGGAAGCTGGTGGTGGGGGTCGGGGTGGGCGTCGGGGTGATGGTCGGGGTGACGCTCGGGGTGGGCGTCGGGGTGGGCGTGGAGGTGCTCTGGAACTGGGAGATGAACTTCCACACCTCTCCCTTGGTCCAGGTTTGGGCGCCGTTCTCGGTGTAGGTCCCGTCCACCGGGGCGGGCGTGTGACCGTTGTCGTACGCGGCCCAGACGACGGGGTACCCGGCCTGGCACCCCGAGTAGGCGGTGACGACGTGCGCCCGGCTGCCCGAGGCCGGTTCAGGCGGGTTCTGGGCGGTACAGCCGTTGTTGCGGACGAACCTGTCCCGCAGCGTCCGTCCTTGCGAGATGTTGAGGACGCTGTCGGTGATGCCGTGCAGTCCCATGTAGGCGATGGGCTGGGTGCCGCCGCTGCATCCGCTGAGCTGCGCGCCGGCGAACACCGCGACCGCGCGGAAGACCGTCGCGCGGCTGCACGCGAGGGAGAAGCTCATGCCGCCGCCGTAGCTGAACCCCATGGCGAAACGCAGCGAGGGGTCGACGCAGAGATCCGCCTCCACCCGCCGCATGATGTCGTCGAAGAGGATGACGTCCTCGCCGTTGGAGTTGGCCCAGCCGTTGTTGAGGCCCTGCGGCGAGATGAAGATCGCGGTGTTGTTCGACAGCTGCCGCTGTCCGTAGTAGGACCAGGAGGCCCCGCTGCTTCCACCGGAGTCGACGTCGTTCATGGTGCCGTTCAGCCAGTGGATGCCGAAGATCAGACGATAGGGGTTGTTGTTGTTGTAGTTCGCGGGAATCCGCAGAATGAAGCTGCGATTCTTTCCGCTGGACTGAATGGTGTGTGTTCCGCTGCTCAGCGTCGGGTTCTTCCCGCATCCCGCGGTTCCCGCGAGCGCGGCGGCGGTGGACGCCGAGGCTCCTGCGCCGCTGTCGCTGCTCATCGCCGCGTGTCCCGTCACCAGGACGACAGCCGCCGCGAGCGCCACGATCCCGAGAATGGACCTATGCTTCAACATTTGCGATTCCCTCTGGCCGTGGGGACCGGACCGACGATAAAGACATGTTCTGCGTTCCTCTCCATCAGCGGCATCGAATGCCCGGAGCTGCGAAACCAGAATCGAGGTGTGAGCGCTAACGTTCATCGGTATGCCGCTTGCACGCCGCATGGGGGTGTAATGCAAGGGAGCAAATACGACCTGATTGCGGATGTCAAGCAACTTGATTCGCAGCCCGGCCGCGGGGCGTGCCCCTGCGCGCGCTGGCCAGGGAAGGTTCGTTCCCGCTCCCGGCGCACAGGATGAAACTTTCGCAGTGAGTAGGTCGATCGCGCGCCGAGCGGAGAGCCAGTGGCCCCAAATATGATCATGGGATGCCGCCGTCACGCGTATCGCACCTCGCCCAGAAGTTTCGGTGAAATTCCGATAGTTTCGGCCGAAATCGGCTAATCCCGGGTCGTGCGGGTCGAGGACTGCCGGGCTTGGAGCCGATTCGAAGACCAGTGGCTCCGGCGCCGGGCCGTCATGGGCGTTAGCCGCGCTGATCGCGACAGGGATCGGCAGAACATTCCGTTCGACGATGAGTCGGCCCACACCCGGGCGCGACTCCACTCGGCGGAATCAGCCATGCCGGTAAACTTGGGATTCGTGTCGGTTCTCCGACGGGATGGGCATTCATGGATGAGCGGCTGACCGTCGTGATCGGGTATCCGCAGTCGGAGTTGCTGGACATCGCCTCGGTGACCACGCCGCTCCACATGGCCAACCAGCTGGGGGCGGCTCCCCCCTACCGGGTACGCCTCGCCACCTCGGGTGGCAGGTCGCTGCCCTGCGACTCGGGTTTGACGCTGGAGGGTCAGGAAGCCCTCGAACGCGTCACCGGGCCGCTCGACACCCTGGTCGTCTCCGGTGGGGTCGGCCACGAGGCCGCCGCGGGCAATCCCGTGCTCCTGGCGCACATCCGCCGGCTGGCCGCGGTCAGCCGGCGGGTGGCGTCGGTGTGCACGGGCGCGACCCTGCTGGCCGCCGCCGGGCTGCTGGACGGGCGGCGCGCCACCACGCACTGGAGGTACGCGGGAACGCTCGCCGCCCACCACCCCAACGTCACCGTCGACCCGGGCCCGCTCTACATCCGCGAGGGGCACGTGTCGACCGCGGCCGGCGTCACCAGCGCCCTGGACCTGACGCTCGCCTTCGTCGAGGAGGACCACGGCCCTCGCCTGGCCCGCATCGTGGCGCGCGCCCTGGTGACCTACCTGCAGCGGCCGGGCGACCAGGCGCAGATCAGCATGTTCGTGGGCGCGCCGCCGCCGGAGCATCCGCTGATCCGGCAGGTGGTCGACCACGTCGTCAGCAACCTCGACGGTGATCTGAGCCCCGCGACGCTGGCCGCCCAGCTGAACGTGAGCGAACGTCACCTGACCCGGCTCAGCCTGGAGCACCTGGGCAAGACGCCCGGTCGCTTCATCAGGCACGCGCGCACGCAGGCGGCCGAGCGACTCCTCGCCTCGTCGTCGCTCTCGGTGGCGGACATCGCGACCCGCTGCGGGTTCGGCTCCACCGAGAGCCTTCGGCAGTCGTTCGTCACCGAGTTCGGCGTCTCCCCCGCCCGCTACCGCCAGGCCCGGGCCAAGGGTTCCGGCTGAGGGATCCGGGACGGGGTGCGGACCCGCCTCGACCGCTGCCGATCCCCTCCGGCGGTTCCGCGCGGCACCGGAGGGGGGTGGAGGGCTCGCCCGTCCCGCGCTAGGAACCTCCCTTGGCCGTCGGCCGCCGCCTCGGCGGTCCGCTGGGCAGCTCCCCCGTCTCCTTGAGCTGCCGCATGCTCGGGCTGTCGGACCTGCCGACCTTGCGGCGGTAGACGGGAGTCCGGGGATCGGGCATCAGCCCCTGGAGGGTGAACATGGCGCGCATCCCGAGTTTGACCAGCAACTGCCCCAGCGGGTGGGGGTCCTCCAGCTGCTGCACCCTGCGCATGTTCTCGGGGATGACGGTGAGCATGAGGGTGCGGCCCACGCCCCGCAGGGGGCGGGGGAACCAGCGCTCGCAGAACTGCCGGATGAAGGCGTCGCTCGCCGTGTGGCCGTTCCTGGTTCTGGGCCACTGGCGGGCGTCGTACTCGTCGGCGAAGTTCACCATCTGGTAGAAGTCCTCCGGAAAGTCCCTGACCGCGGCGCCGCCCTCGACGGTGACGTGCTCGGACAGGGCTCGGGCCCAGTTGTGGTAGGCGACCTGAACGCGCTCGGGGTATCCGGGCAGCCCGCACAGCTGCTGCAGGCGATGGGGCAGGACGGCCAGCAGGCACAGGCCTTGCACGTAGTCCTCGTTGTGGGCGAACGCGCCCGGTATCCCTTTCGCGACCGCCCCGTGGATCCGGTTGAGCAGGTCCATCGACCGTTTCACCGGCTCGCTGTCCGGCGGGTACAGGTACCACGTCCACAGGAAGTACGCGCTGTCCTCGAAGCGCCGCTGCGGCTGGTGGACGACCTTGCCGCCGAAGATGAGCGCGTCACCGCCGTGGGTCGGCATGGTCACGTCCATGAAGTTGACCACGTACCCGATGTTGAGCAGGAACTCGTTGAGCCGGAAGACCGCCGTCAGGCGCACGATCTCGTGGTAGTCGGTCTCCGGGTCCAGCCGGTCGATGTGCCGGTCGAGCCACTTGTAGCCGCGCGGCCTGGGCAGGGCTTTCACTCTCCCACCGCCTTGGGCCTGGCGAGCGGCGCGACCAGGGCGTCGAACCGGTCGTGGAGCGCGTTGTACTCGCGGGTGAGCAGCTCCAGCCGGTGCCGGAGGTGTCCGACCTCCCGGAAGAGCCCGGAAACGATCAGGTCCGTCTCCGGGATGCCGGCCGGCGTCGTTCGCCGGCCGGGGCGCGCGGCACCGTCGAGTTCCGCCGTCCGGTTCAGCACCTCCTGCACCCGCTGCTGGAGGGCCGGGCTGGGCTCCAGGCCGAGCTCACGCGACAGTCGCGCGCGCAGCCTCTCGTAGACCGCCAGCGCCTCCGGCTGCCTGCCGCTGCGGTACAGCGCGACCATCAGCAGGTCGTGGAACCGCTCGCGGAAGGGGTGCTCGCCGACGAGCGCCTCCAGCTCACCGATGATCTCGGCGTGCCGGGCGGTGCGCAGTCCCGCGTCGTACAGGGCCTCCAGTACGGCCAGCCGCCTCTCCTCGAGCTGGATCGCGAAGGTGGCGCAGATGTCGCCGCAGATGGCGTCCTCGAGCGCGGGACCGCGCCACAGGGCCAGCGACTGGCGCAGCAGGACGACGGCGTGGTGCGGGTTCATCGCGACGATGGCCCTGCCCTCGTCGGCGAGCTCGGTGAACCGGTCCACGTCGGTGGCCTGCCGCCCCGGCCGCATCACGTATCCGGAATCCTGGGTGAGGATCACCCAGTCGGTGCCGTCCCCCGTCTTCGGCACGTCCATGAGGCGGCGGAGCCGGGCGATCGTGGCCTGGAGCGAGTTGACCGCGGTGGCCGGCGGGTTCGCGCCCCACAGTTCGTTGATGAGGCGGTCCACCGACAGAACGTGTCCCGCCCTGATGACCAGCGTCGCCAGCAATGCCCGCTGCTTCCGCCCTGGCGGGACGAAGCGGCGATGTCGTTTGTCGTCACAGATCTCTACCGGGCCTAAAATGCGAAACTGCATCTCTTGCCACTCTCTGAAAGAGTTCGGACGTTCCCCGTTGGTTTTCGTGCCGGTCGGCACGAAGGATTCTTCGTCGTTCCTTGCAGTGACGACGGTAGTCACCACGGCTCTGGATTGCACGCCGAGACTTCGATCGATGACCATTCCTCCAGCCCCGCTCCAGGTAAATCGGCGTGAGCTGGACGGATACCGCGATCTCCGACGCCTGCTCACGTTCACCGGGCCCGTGTCATCACCCGCTCACCCACCGAGATGAGCACACGCGCCACCCTACCGGCCAAAACTTACTCGCGATCTGACATCCCGTAAGAGCAGGCCCCCGGAAGGCATTTCAGAAGATCGACGAAAATGCCGGATACGGAGACGATCACTTGCCACGGTAAATCGCTTGACCCACATTCTCCTTTCCCTGGTCCATGCATCGGCAAAGGATTCATAAATGCGAAGGAATGGCCACCCGCCGTCACCGGAAGAGGCCGGCCACGAGCGTTTCCGAGAAATTCGGCCTCGGCCCGGAAAAACCTGGGCCGAGCTGGGTTCCGGCGCGCGGGGCTCCGGCGAATCCCCGGCCCGTCCCGAGCCGGCGCATTCTCGCCACCGGCGACAGGTCAGGGGTTTCGGCGTGTCCGCTCACGAGAATCCCCCTTACTTGTCGAACGATCGGCCCGCGGCCGGGGTGATTGGGTTTCCCGTCTTTCACGGCCCTCGCCGGTTTGGTCCGACGCCGCTCGCGATTCGCCGGTACGAAGGCACCGGGCGCCCCGGGCGATTCCCGTCCGGCAGGGCGCTCCCCGTACGGCACGCGCACCCGGCGAGGACCGGGAGCCGTCGGGGGGCGGTCGTTCACGGACGCCGCCCGGCGCGCCGGCGTCGGGTCCGCCGGTCTACACGTCCAGGGTGATGCCGTAGGAGTCGAGCCAGGTGTTCATCTGCAGCGTGTTGTCCAGCAGGTTGCGCTCCATGCGCCCGCCGGGGCCCTTGCCGTCCGCCCTGAGCCGCGCCTTCTCCTTGTCGAGCAGGGGATACAGCGGCGAGTCCGGGTCGGCGAGCACCCGGCCCAGCTCCTCGTTGGCGGCCTGGTCGTAGGCGGGGTTCTGGGTGGAGGGGTACGGGCTCTTGCGGCGGTCGAGGACCGACCGCGGCAGCAGGTCCGCGGTGGCGGCCCGCAGCAGGCTCTTCTCCCGTCCGTCGTGCGTCTTCATCGCCCAGGGGACGTTGAAGACGTACTCGACGAGGCGGTGGTCGCAGAACGGGACGCGCACCTCCAGGCCGCAGGCCATGCTGGTGCGGTCCTTGCGGTCCAGCATGAGCTGGAGGAAGCGGGAGAGGTGGAGGTGGCTGATCTCGCGCATCCGGCGCTCCAGGCCGGTCTCGCCCTCCAGGCGGGGCACCTCGGCGAGGGCCTCGTGGTAGCGCTCCGCGAGGTAGTTCTGCAGGTCGAGCTTCTGGAGCAGCCCGAGGTCGAACAGCGCGGTGTGGTCCATGGACCCGTACGCGGCCCACGGGAAGATGGGGGCGTTGATCACGTTCGGGTCGTGGAACCAGATGTATCCGCCGAACAGCTCGTCGGCCGACTCTCCGGAGATCGCGACCGTGGAGTGCGCGCTGATCGCCTTGAACAGCAGGTACAGCGAGGCGTCCATGTCGCTCAGGCCGATCGGCACGTCGCGCGAGTTCAGCACGGCCCGTCGCACCGACGGGTCGGCGAGCCGCGCGGCGTCCAGCTCGATGTCGGTGTGCTCGGAGCCGACGTGGCGGGCGACCTCGGCCACGAACGGCGCGTCGAGCGTGCCGCGCATGTCGTCCGCCGTGAAGCCCTCCCCCTGGCCGACGAAGTCGACCGCGAAGGAGCGCACCGGCTTCCCTCGGGCGCCGAGCTTCCCGGCCGCCAGGGCGGTCAGCACGCTGGAGTCCAGACCGCCCGACAGCAGGACGCACAGCGGGACGTCGGAGACGAGCTGGCGCTCGACGATGTCCTCCAGCAGCCCCCGCACGGTCTCCACGGTGGTCTGGAGGTCGTCGGTGTGCGGGCGTGCCTCCAGCCTCCAGTAGCGCCTGGAGGTCAGGCCGTTCCTGCCGACCTTGACCACCTGGCCGGGGAGCACCTCGAGCATGCCCTGGTAGACCGTCCGGCCGGGGATCCTGGTGAAGGTCAGCACCTCGCGCAGCCCGTCGATGTCCATGCCGCGTCTGACGAGCGGGTTGGCCAGCAGGGCTTTGGGTTCCGACCCGAAGAGCACTCCCGCCGGGGTGGGGTGGTAGTACAGCGGCTTGATCCCCAGGCGGTCGCGGACGAGCACCAGCTCCTGACGCTCCGCGTCCCACACGCCGAAGGCGAACATGCCGTTGAGGTGGTCGGCGCAGTTCTCACCCCACTCCAGGTAGGCGGCGAGCACCACCTCGGTGTCGCTCGCCGTGTGGAAGCGGTGCCCCCTGGCCTTCAGTTCCTCGCGCAGCTCGCGGTAGTTGTAGACCTCGCCCGAGTAGGTCAGGACGGCCACCACACGGCCGTCCCGCTCGGCCTTCATGGGCTGGGCGCCGCCCTCGATGTCGATGACCGCGAGCCGGCGGTGCCCGATGCCCGCGTGGGTGTCGGCCCACACGCCCGCGTCGTCCGGCCCCCGGCAGGCCATGGTCTCGGTCATCGCGCGCAGCAGGTCTCGTTCCCTCGTGAGGTCGCGGTCGAAATCCACCCATCCGGTTATGCCACACATACCGGGTCCTCCTTCTGGTGAGCGGTTGGGGCAGGCGCCTACCGGCCGAAACCGACAGGAAGCTTGTACGGCCCGCGGAAGGTCGGCATGACCGACCGTTCGATCTTGTCGGTCCGCAGCCGGGGCGCGGGAACGCGCTCGATGAACGCCTGGACGGCCACGTCGTGGACGAGCTGTCCCAGGCGTGCCCCGAGGCAGTAGTGGGCGCCGTGACCGAAGGCGATGTGCCTGACCCCCGTCCGGTCCAGATCCAGCCGGTCGGGGTCGGCGAACTGCGCCGGATCGCGGTGGGCCGCCCCGATCCAGACGTAGACCTCCTGCCCCGGGCCCATCTCGTGGCCGCCGAGCTCGAAGGGCTCGCGCACCCGCCGCTTGGTGAGCTGGATGGAGGCGTCGTAGCGCATGAACTCGGCGGTGGCCGCGGGCACCGCGCCGGGATCCGCCCGCAGCCGGTCGTACACGTCGGGGTTGCGCAGCAGGTGGAGCAGGGTGTTGCCGATCTGGTGCGCCGTGCTGATCTGGCCAGCGGTGAGCAGGAAGGCGAGGTTGCCGTTCAGCTCCTCCGCGTCGGCGAATCCGCCGTCCGTGTAGTGGTCGGCCAGGGTCTGCAGCAGGTCCTGGCGTCTGCCCGCCGCCCCCTTCCCCGGCCGTTCCGCGACGTGCCCGGCGAAGAAGCGGAGGTATTCGACGACCCCACCGAGCAGTTTGTCCTGGTGCGTACGGCTCAGCGGCCCGTCGTCGATGAGCAGCCCCAGGCTCAGCATCCAGGACAGGTAACGCTCGTCGAAGGCGGGGATGCCCAGCACGCCGGCGAGGCTGACGGCCGGGAGCGCGAAGGCGAAGCGGTCCATCGCGTCCAGCTCGCCCGACTCACCGGCCACGGCCGCCTTCAGCAGGTAGTGGGTGAGCCTGACCACGTCCTCGCGCATCTCGTCGACGCGGCGCCGCAGGAAGGGCCGGGTGAGGTGCTGCCGCAGCCGGGTGTGCTCCGGCGCGTCGCTGACGACGATCTGCTGGTCGATCGCGCGCTGCGCCGAGGCGAGCTCCGGGTCGGCGGGGAGCCGATCCCGGCCCCAGTGCGGCCGCCTGGCCGACAGGCGGGGGTCCATGAGCGCGGTCTGGGCGGCGGCGTAACCGGTGACCATCCAGGCCCCGTCGTCGCCCATCTCGTCGTCCCAGTAGACCGGGTCGGCCTCGCGCACCCGCCGGTACAGCGGATACGGGTCGTCTATGTGCTCCTGGCGGTAGATGCCCGCCATCGTGATCTTCATCGGGATCGTGCCCTCTCTCCCCGTCAGGCGCCGAGTTCCGGTTCGCGCAGTGTCAGGACCACCCGCGCCGTGCCGCTGTCGACGGCGTGCCACTCCCGCCCGCCGGGCAGGCCGACGACGAGGCCGGCCGACGAGGCGTCGGCGTGCAGTGCGACGCGGCCGATCCGCAACCGCCGCCCCGGGCCCGTCACGACGGCCCGGACGATGTTCTCCACCGCGGCGACGGGCAGCCTGTTCCCCGGCACCAGGTCGGCGATCCACAGGTCGGCCGGCGGGCAGGGCGGTACCTCCGCGCTCAGCGTGCCGTCGCGATCGCGCCGCCACCCGCCCGCCGCGATGAGCGCGCCCCGCCAGTCCAGGCCCCGCGGGCGCGCGCCCTCCACGGGCCCCGCCGTCGCGGCCGTCGCGGCCGCCGCGGCCGCCGCGTGGCCGGTCACGGGCACGGCGGGCACGCTCCGCGCGTCGTACCCCGACGGGTCGTATCCCACGAGCATCCGCGCCACCACCGTGCCGTCACCCGGCCTGCGGAAGACCACCGAGGTGCTCCAGCGGCCCCCGGTCTCCGCACCGGCGCACTCCCGGTCCAGGACCAGCTCGCCGCCGTCCGTCGCCAGACCCGACAGGTCGATCCGGACGTCACGCAGCTCGCACGGGACGAGCACCGGTCCCTGCTCGGGTACCGTCCACTCCGCCGAGCGCAGCGCGTTCTCCATCAGCAGGCTCACCGGGAGCGCCGGCCTGCCGTCGACCAGGAAGTCGCCGAGGGCGGGCACCGCGTCGCCGTCCAGCCGCAGCCGCGCGACCAGCCGCGCGGGCGGGCGGTAACCGGTCGGCCGCCCGAGATGGAAGATCCTCGCGTAGGCGAGGTCGAACCCCGGGAGCGGTTGCTCGATCATGAACTGGCCGGCCTGGACGGGGCGCAGCTCCCTGCCGAGCCTCCCCAGGAACGTCACCTCGCCGGAGGAGGACAGCAGCTCGCGGCACCACAGATCCAGGCCCTGGGCGGGATCCAGCGCCGTCATGTACCGCAGCGCGGCGTCCACGTTCGTCGAGGCGCTCAGTTGCTGCCACAGGGGCCAGCACGTGGTGAGCACCCGGAACCCGCCGGCCCGCCGGGCCCACAGGCCCAGGCGCGCCAGCGCCTCGTTGCCCGCCGCGTAGTCCAGCTCGCCCACCATGCCGCCCAGCCGGCCCGTGAGGGATCCGGCGTTGCAGAAGAAGGCGAGGTCACGGTCGCGGACGGCGTCGAACACGCGGAGGAAACCGGTGATCTTCACCGAGACGCCCGCGAGGAAGTCCCTGTCGGTCTTGACGGGCAGCCTGGCGGGGCGGTCCACGCCCGCGATGTACACCACGCCCGTCAGCCGCGGGCCCAGCGAGTCCACCAGGGCCGACACCGCGGCGGGGTCGCCGAGGTCGCAGGCCTCGTACCTGACGCGCAGTCCCTCCTCGGCGGCCGCCCGCAGGTTCCGCGCCAGCTCCCGCAGCCGGGCCAGCCGGTGCAGCCGCTTCCTGGTCTCGCGGAGCGTGCCGTCGCGCGCGGCCCGGCGCATCAGGTCGTGACGGTGGTCGTCGAAGCCCGCGGGATCGAGGCGCAGCCACTCCTCCGTTCCCTCGGGCGCGGCGCGGCGCCCGGTGATCACGACCTCGCAGCCGTGCCGCCTGGCGAGCTCGGTGGCCAGCGCGTAGCCGATGCCGACCCCGCCTCCGCAGACCAGGACGACGTCCCGCGGGCCCGGTGCCGTGGTGGCGGGCGGCGCCTCGCGAACGCGCGGTGCGAGCGTGTGGCGCACGCCGTCGACGTAGCCGACCTCGCAGAGCCCCCACCGGTACAGTTCCCGGGCGACGATGTCCGGAAGATCGGGCTGCTTCGGGTCGGCGACGTCGACGACCCGCGCGTTGACGTTGGGGATCTCCCGGTGGAGCGTCTTGGCCAGGCCCGCCCAGATCCCGCCCAGCGGCTGGTGGGCGGCCGTCTCGCCGTACCCCATGTGACCGCCCTGGTAGGTCACGGCCAGATAGCCCAGGCGGCGGCTGTCGCTCTCCCCGGCCCAGTCGTCGTAGCAGTGCCGGAGCACCGCCAGCGTGCGGGTGAGCGGTTTCTCCCAGCTCGCCGCGTCGGTGGGGGCGAACGGGTCGGCCAGCGTCAGGTCCACGACGGCGTCCGGCACGCCGGGGTCGCCCGGCTGCCAGGGGATCGCGCCGAGCCCGGCGAGCCCGGCCGCGACCCGCTCGGCCGTGCCGTCCAGGCCGCCGATGACCGCGATCCGGCGGCCCGCCAGGTGCCGCGGCCCGCACGGCGGAAGCGGCGGGGCGGGGGCCGGTTCCCAGACGTAGCGGTGGACGGGTGTGGTCCGCGTCACGAGCCTCACGCACCCCTCTTGGCGAGCCGCATGCGGATGCCGCGCGCCGGTCTCAGGGACACCAGGCCGACCGGCGTCACCTGCTGGGCGGGGACGAGGCTCAGGTGATAGCGGCGGACGAGCATCGCGACGGTGAACTGGATCTCCAGCAGCGCCATGTAGTAGCCGACGCAGCGCCGCGCCCCGCCCCCGAAGGGAAGGTAGGTGTACCTGGCCGGGCCGCGGCCGGCCGGGCAGAACCGCTCGGGGTCGAACGCCTCGGGGTTCTCCCAGGCAGCGGGGTCGCGATGGGCGGCGTAGGGCGGGATGAGCAGGGTCGTCCCCGCGGGGATGTGGTGACCGCCGATGACGTCGTCCTCGACCACGTCGCGCGGGAACACCCAGATCGGCGGGTGCAGCCGCAGCGACTCGTCGACCACCTGGCGCAGGTACGGCAGGCCGGGCAGGTCGCCGGGCGTCGGCGCCCGGTCTCCGAGCACCGAGTCGAGCTCGGCCTCGAGCCTGCGGCGCACGTCGGCGTGCTGGGCGACGGAGTAGAGGGTCCACGCCAGGGCGCAGCCCGTCGTCTCGTGCCCGGCCATGAACAGGGTCTTGAGCTCGGCCCTGATCTGCCGGTCCGGCCACGGCCGTCCCGTCTCCGCGTCGGTGGCCTTGAGCAGCGCGCTGACCAGGTCGTCCGGATCGCCGCCGCCGGCGCGGTGCAGGGCGATCACGTCGTCCATCACCCCGTTGAGCACGGCCTGGTGGCGCCTCAGGTCACGGCGGTACCTCGTCGGTACCCACCGCGGCAGCATCTGGCTGACCTCACCGGTAAGGATCATGGCCTTGAGCGAGAAGCGGACCGCCGGTGCCAGCTCGGCGTACCTGTCACGCAGGTCGACGCCGAAGAGCATCCGGCTGAGCACGCCCATCGCCAGCCACATCATCTCGTCGACGAGTTCGATGTCCTCCCCGCGCTCGGCCGGCCCCTCCCAGCGGGCGATCAGCTCCTCCGCGCACGAGGTGATCACGCCCGACGCGCCGTGCAGCCAGGCCCGCTGGAAGAACGGCTGGCTGACGTCGCGGCGCGCCCTCCACTCGGCGCCGTCCGTGGTCAGCATGCCGCGGCCCATGAAGAGGTTGAAGCCCTGGTAGAAGCGGCCACGCCGATAGTTGTCCGTGTTGTCCTGCAGGACGTGCTTGATGAACTCCGGCCCGGTCAGCTGGTGGACCAGGTACGGGCCGAGCCGCACGCGGGCGATGCCCCCGTACCCCTGCAGTTCGGTGATCAGGCTCAGCGAGTCGCGCTTGAAGCTGCTGAGCGCGCCCATCAGGTGGCGACCTTCCGGCCCTGGCGCGGGAGGTGCGGTCATCGTCCATCTCCTGCAATGGCCGCGAGGGCCGAGTCGGGGGTGTGGAACTCTCCGGTGTCCACGCTCAGGTAGCCGAGGACGGTGGCGGCGATGTCCTTGATCTGCGCCACCACCCTTCCGTCGGGTCTGGCGGCCACGAAGCGGTTCTCCACCGGGCCGTCCGTCTCCAGGGCGAACCCGGCCGGCGTCGCGTAGAGCTCGATCGGCCCCGAGCCGGCCAGCGACAGGTCGTTGGCCTCCTGGTAGAGGTCGATGCGGCGGATGGACAGGGGGGCGGCCACCGGCACCAGGTGCCCGCCGATCAGGTTCAGCACGCCCATGCGGGCCATGCCGTCCAGGAGCAGGCTCGGCATCGCGAAGCGAGACCACACCGGGTCGTCCCGCCGGAGGGACGGCGCGAACCTGGCGCGCTTGCCCCTCGGGTGCAGCCGGGTGCCGGTGGTGGTGACGAACGGCCCGGTGAGCAGGACGGGAGCATTCCGGACGTGGTACGGGTCGGGAACGGCCACCTCCGCGGCGTCGGGTGCCCACGGGGTGATCCGCGGCGTCACGCCGAAGGTCGCCGCCAGCAGGACGCGCGCGCTGAAGTGGACGCTGCCGGTGCTCAGGACGACCCCACCCGGGGCGACGACGTCCGTGACCAGCCGCACGTCGACCGTGACGAGGTCCCCGGTCGCGTGCGTGACACGGGCCTGGATCCGTTTGGGGACGGGGTCCACGTTCTCGAAGATCCGCAGGAACCTCTCGAAGCGCAGGTCGGTGAAGCCGATGACCCGCAGGCCGGGCCGCAGGGACCGCGCGGCCTCCGCGGCGATCTCGGTGATGAACGTGCCGGGCAGGGTGGGGTGCCCGTGAACGGCGTGGTGCCGCAGATAGCCGTCGCTCGACAGGTCGAACCGGCACTCGTAGGTCACCGCGTCGCTCTCCCGCGCCACGAGCCGGCGCAGGTAGAAGGGAGAGGGGCCCTCCGGTGCGGCGAAGAACGCGGGGTAGAACTCCCCGACCGTGCGCCGCTCCGCCTCGCCCAGATAGACGACGTGCGCCTCCGGCGTGCCGGTGTGCAGCTCGCGGACGAAGTGGTGGACGCCCTCGGCCGCCGTCATGGGCGTGTAGAAGCCGCGCCGCTCGTAGTAGTCGCTGACCAGGGGCGAGGCGCCCATGCCGACGCCGCCCCACAGCGTCCAGGCCAGCGTGACCTCGGCGGCGCCCTCGGTTGCCGCCGCGTAGGCGGCCGCGGCGGCCAGGTGGTCGTTCCCCGAGGCGTAGTCGGCCTCGCCGCGCTGGCCGAAGAAGCCCAGGAGCGAGCCGAAGCTGCACCACAGGCCGGGCGGCCGCCCGGCGAGGGCGCGCTTGAGGTTGCGGTGCGAGACCAGCTTCAGGTCGCGGACGGCCCTGAAGGTGTCGAGGTCCTTGTCGGGCATCAGCGCCGACCCGTTGCGCCCGGCGGCGTTGACGAGCAGGTCGATGTCCCCGCCGTCCGCCAGGACGGTGCCGACGGCCGCGCGGACCGCGTCGGGGTCGGTCACGTCGCAGGTCAGGTAGCGCACCCGGTCCGGGCCGCAGTGCTCGATCATGACGTCGAGGTTGCCGCGCGCGGCCCGGGCGTCGGCCATCCGGTCGTACTCCCGGCTGAGCACCCCGACGGGCGTGCCGGGACGGGCGTCGAGCTGGGCGCGCAGGTAGGCCTTCCTTCCCGCGGCGAACTCCTCCTCGCTCGCCTCGAACACCTCGGGCGGGTAGCTGTTGATCGGGTTGCTCCCCACCAGGTAGAGCCTCGGCCTGAACCGCTCGGCGAGCGCCTTCATCAGCTCGGCGGTGATCCCCCTGGCGCCGCCGACCGCCAGGACGACCGAATCCTCGGTGAGCCGGACGGTGGTCCCGTCGCCCACCTCGGCCGGCCGCTCGACCAGGGTGAACACGCGGCGTTCCCCGTCGACGTCGAAGACCACGGGCAGCGCGCGCTCCGTGCCCGACTCGCGCTCCGCCGCCCGCTCCGCCGTGCGGACGTCCCGGGTGCCGGTGGCGAGCATGAAGCGGACGGAGTCCGGCGACTCCAGATGGGCGACCTTCGTCAGCCCGGAGAACAGGCCGGTGTAGGGGTGCGGCACGCCGCCGGGCACCGCGCCGAGCAGCACCGTCGTGACGGAGGCCGCCGGGCAGCGGCGCAGCACCAGGAAGGTGAGCTCGTGGAGCGCCTCCAGGCCGGGCGCGCCGCCGGCGACGCATTCGGCGGGCGGCGCGGCGGCCGTCAGGTCGGCCAGCACCCGCACGTGCGAGGGGATCCGCTCGCCCAGGACGGCGTCGACGGCCTCGGCGGTGACCTCGGCGAGGTGGTGCCACCCCGGCCGGGACGCCGTGAGCGGGGCGCAGGACACCACGCGCGCGCCGGCGGGCAGGCGGGAGAGGTTCTCGGCGAGTTCCGGCCGGTCGACGAGCACCAGGACACCGTCGGGAAGGAAGGGCTCGCACTCCCCGGTCACGGACGCGGGCGCCGCCACCAGCTCCGGCACGTGCCGGCGCACCTCGACGGCGGCGCCGGGAGCGTACCGCTCCGGGTCGGAGAACCCGGCGGCGAGGGCGGGTTCCGCGTCCCGTACGGCGGGCGTCAGGTGGACGGCGGGCGCCCCCGGCTCGCCGGAGCAGGCGATGCGCACGGCGGCGGCGTCGGCGGAGTGCAGCGCGCGCAGGATCGCCATGCCCCCGGAGGCGCCGAGGTAGCGGGCGTTGTCCGGCGCGCCGGCACCGCAGTCCACGTCGGTGCGGGCGCCTTCCCGGGCGTCGGCGGACCCGCCGGTCGCGACGCCTGCCCGGTCCCCGGTGGACCCGCCGGCCGGGATGTCCGCCCGGTCCTCGGCGGACCCGCCGGTCGAGGTGTCGATCCAGCCGAGGACCGGCAGGCCCGCCTCGGCCGCCACCCGCTCACTGGTGATCGCGAACAGGAAGGCCCCTTCCGCGGCCACCGGCTCCCCCGCGCCCGCGAACTCGCGGGCCAGCAGGGGCAGCAGCTCCGGGAGATTGTTGCCGTTGATGCCGCCGACCAGCGCCAGGTCGACGTCTCCCGTGCGGAGGTAGCGGCAGGCGACGTCGAAGGAGGACAGCGCGGAGGCCAGGCCGGAGTCGATCATCAGGTTGGGGCCGTGGAAGCCGAAGTAGTTCGCCACGCGCGCGGAGACGATGTTGGGCATCATGCCCGGGAAGGAGTCCTCGTTGGCGGGCGGGATGAGCCGGCCCATGTCCTCGCGCAGGCCGTCGACCAGCGCCGGGAGCAACGCGGAGGAGACCAGGCGGGGGTTGGCCGACAGGGTGCGGTCGATGCTGTCGAGATAGCACCGGTTGGCGTAGAGCATGCCCGCGCGGGTGGGCCCGAGATGCCCGACGAACACCGCGGTGCGCTCGGACAGGTCCGTCCAGGCTCCGCCCAGCTGCGCCTGGAGCTGGTGGCCGCATTCGAGGATCATGAGCTGGCAGCGGTCGATGGTCCGCACCGTGCGCGGGGGCAGGCGCACCTTCTCGAAGCCCGGCACGGGGTAGACGTCGCCGAAGCTCGCGCCGGGACCCGCGCCGTCACCGCGCAGCCAGGCCGCCACCGCGTCCCGGTCCGGCAGTCCCGGCAGGTGCGCCGCCCAGCCCACGATCGCGATGCGACCGCGGTCCGCGCGCGGGGCGGGGACCGTCCTCGCGGCGGCGGGGGGCGGCTCGTCGACGACCAGGTGGGCGTTGGTGCCGCCGAACCCGAATCCGGAGACCGCCAGCGCGCGCCTGCGGCCGGGGCGCGCGGGCCAGCGCCGCGCCTCGGTGGGGATGTACAGGCCGGACTCCTCGATCCTGAAGTCCTCGGGTGGCGCGGTGAAGCGGAACTGCGGCGCGATCGTCTCGTGGCGCATGCCCAGCGCGCCCTCGATCACCGACACCAGACCGGCCGCCCACCCCGTGTGCCCGACCAGGGACTTGTTGGAGGTGACCGCGCAGGTCCTGTCTCCGTGGTAGCCGCGCAGCGTGGTGAACTCGGCCAGATCCCCGGCCGGGGTGCCGGTCGCGTGCGCGATGATCCAGTCCACGCCGTCCGGTCGCGCCCGCTCCATGGCGAGGGCCTGGCCGTCGGGGTTGGGCGCGTAGACCGCCTTGCCCTTGCCGTCGGAGGAGGTGCCGATCGTCCTGATGATCCCGTGAATCCGGTCGCCGTCCGCACGGGCCCGGCTGAGGCGCTTCAGCACGACCACGGCGGCGCCGTCGGCGAAGATGACGCCGTCCGCGTCGGCGTCCAGCGCGCGCACCTCTCCCCGCTTGGAAAGACCCTGCAGCTTGGAGAAGAGCACGGTGCCACGAGGCCCCAGAGCGAAGGCTCCCCCGCACACCGCCACGTCGGCGTCGTCGGCGAGCAGCGTCTTGGCCTCGATGTCCACCGCGTAGAGGGAGGAGGAGCAGGCCGTGTCCACCATCTGCAACCTGGTCTCCGGCGGGAGCACCCCCTCCACGGCCAGCCGCCCCACCTGGTACGGCAGGAAGCGCGACGGATCCGCTCCGGCGCCCCGGCGGTAGCGTCCGGCGAGCGTGCCGTCGAGCTCCTCGAGCAGGCTCTCACGCGCCGCGTCCGCCAGGTCCAGGCCCGCGAGCAGCCGCTCGGCCCTCGCGGCCACCGCGGCCAGGACTCCCGCCTCCTCCAGGTGCTGGTTGCCGTCGGGGGTGTAGCCGATGCTGCACGAGAACCGGTCGCCCGGCCGGGTGGTGACCTCCCGCATCGCCTGCACCATCGAGTGACGCAGCCACGCCGTGGTGAGCTCGTGCTCCTCGGCGCCACCGGTCTGGTCGAAGGTGCCGGGGCCGGGCTGGAAGCCGGTGATGAAGACGCAGCGGTCCTGGTACGACTTGTCCTCGGCCGCGAGGTCGTCGGAGTGGAACTCCTCGCCGGCCCAGCGGTCGGCCGGCACCGGCACGAACAGCTCCTCGCCGTCGAGCCGGAGCCGCCAGTACTCCTCGGGGCTGTTGGCGCCCGCCACCACCAGGCCCATGCCGACGATGGCGACGCCGTCCGGCTCGTCCGGCACAGCACCGTCCGGCTCGTCCAGCGCGGCACCGTCCGGCTCACCTCGCGCGGCACCGTCCAGTTCGTCCCGCACGGCACCGTCCGGCTCGTCTTCCGCGACCGGCTCCACCGGCGGCGCGGCGAGCATGCTCGTCCCGAGGGACAGACCGCCGTCGGCCAGGACGACCTGGCCGGTCATCCAGCGGGACTGCTCACCCGCCAGGAAGGCCACGACCTCGGCGAACTCCTCGGGCGTGCCGAGACGGCCCATCGGCGTCGCACGCCTGACGGCCTCCTGCATCCGTGCCGCGTCGGGGAACCGGTCGGCCACCTCGCTGACCAGCATGGCGGCCGAGGCCGTGTTCACGCGGACGTTGCGCGGGGCGTACTCCGCCGCCAGATACCGGGTCAGCGCCTCCATCGCCGCCTTGGCCGGCGCGCAGGCGAAGTAGTTGGCCATGACGAACTGGGCACCGCCGAGGGCCGAGACGTTCACGATCGACCCGCCGCCCCTCCGTTCCATCAGCGGCAGCGCGCGGCGTGCGCACTCCAGCGCCCCCTTGACGTTGGTGTCCCAGCCCTTGTCCAGGTGCTCCGCCGTCACCTCGGCGAGCGGCAGCAGTGCTCCGGAGGCCGCGTTGTTCACCAGGATGTCGAGGCCGCCGTGACGTTCCCCGATCGTGGCGAACATGCGCTCGACCTGCTCGGGTCTGGCCACGGAGGCTCTGATCAGGTCCACCGGGTAACCGGCGGCGGTCAGTTCCGCCCTCGTCGCCTCGGCCTGCTCCCGGGCGTGGAAGTAGTTCACGATCACGTGCGCGCCACGCCTGGCCAGCTCGGTCGCGATGGCCTTGCCGACGTTCCTGGCGCCCCCGGTGACCAGCGCCACCTTGCCGTTCAGCTCTCCCATGGACATGGCCGCTCAACGCCCGGCCGTGGCGTGCTCGTCCAGCATGGAGCGCACGTAGTCGATGACCTTGCCCATGGTGGCGACCTCGTCCAGCCGGAAGTTTCCCGGCCTGGCGGGCAGGCCGTACCTTTCCGAGACCCGGGCGAGGAGCTCCACCTGCTTGACGGAGTCGATGCCGAGCTCGGCCTCGAGAAGGACGTCGTCGGTGAACACCTCCACCGGGTACTCGAGGGCGTCGGCGTACAGCTCGCGGAGCTCGTCGCCGAGGTCGGCCGTCGAGTCCGCCTCCGGGGCGGGCTCGGCCGGGCCGTACTGGGCGAACTCCTGGCGGATCCGGTCGAGGATGGCGCCGCCCCGCTCCGCCCAGAACGCGGTGAGCCGCTCGGGGTCCGCGTCGGGCAGCAGCCCGCCGGGCATGATCGGAGCCGCGCCCAGCAGGCCCAGACCGCGCAGCCGCGCGGCGGCGCTGTCGATCGACTGGTCCGCGTCGCCCACCCCGGGCACCACGACGGGGTCCGTTTCCGCGAGGTTGCGCCTGACGAGCTTGCCGAGGACGCCGAGCGCGCCGCACTCCACGAACGTGCGCACCCCGTCGGCGTGCAGGGCGCGCACCGCGTCGGCGAAGCGCACCGGCTCCACGAGGTGGGAGGCCAGCACGCCGCCCAGGTCCTCGTCCCGCCCGTAGTAGCGTCCGGAGATCGCCGAGTAGACCGGCAGGCTCGGTGCGCGCGCCGGGATCCTCCTGACCGCGGCGGCGAAGGGGGCGACCGCCCCCCGCAGGAGCGGGGAGTGGAACGGCACCGCGGAGTCCAGCCTGCCGAACGAGACGTTCAGCGATCCGGCGACCTGCCTGAGGAGGTCCATCGCCGTCTCCGACCCGGACACCACACTCTGCGCCGGATGGTTCTCGGCCGCCACCGCCAGCGACTCGTCGGCGATGAGGTCGATGAGCAGCCGCGCGCGGGCGGGGTCCGCGGACAGCGCCGCCATGTAGCCCCCGCGCAGGTCGAGGCTCTCCACCGCCCGCACCCGCTGCCAGATCACCCGGGCGCCGTCGGCGACCGTGTAGACGTCCGCGCACGCCAGCGCCGCGATCTCGCCCAGGCTGTGGCCGGCCAGCGTGTCGGGCCGCCAGCCCAGCTCGGAGAGGGCGCGGAAGACCGCCACGTCCACGCCGTAGACCGCCAGTTGCGAGACCCAGTGGTCATCGGCCAGCAGCCCCGCCATGGTCGCCGGTTCACTGCCGAGGACGATCTCCGACAGTTTGCGGCCGCCCTCCGGGGCGGTCACCGTGTCGATCTCGGTGAAGACGGCACCGATGGCCGGATAGCGCTCCGCGGCGGCGAGCAGTGCCCTGCCGTCGAAGGCGCCCTGTCCGGGGAAAAGCCCGGCCGATTTCGCCGCGCGACCCTTCATCGTGATTCAACTCCCCTGGTTGGTTCTCACCGTTGGTTGCCGCTGTTCGGCGGTCGCAGAATCAGGCAGGTGGTCGTGGCGTGCGCGCACAGGTCACCGGAGGCGTCGGTGACCCTGCATTCGGCGGTGGCCGTCCTGCCACCCAGGTGGATGACCGAGGCGAGGCACCGGAGCGTCCCGGAGTGCACGCTCACCTGACGGACGAAGTTGCTCTTGACCTCGAGTGTCGAGTAGAGCACCCCGGCCGCCAGCATCGTGTGGACCGCGCAGCCCATGACCGTGTCCATCAACGTGACGAGCACGCCTCCGTGCACACCGCCGAACGGGTTGTAGTGGTATTCGGCGGGTTTCATGACGCCGATCGCGTGCCCCTCCGCCACTTCCGTGAGGCGGAAGTTCATCATCGAGCACGCGGGCGGCGGCGGCAGTTTCCCCTCGATCAGCGCGTTCATGCATTCCATACCGCTCATCGAAAGCCCTTCGCGGGCGAGGATGCCGGGATCCTCCCAGGAGATGACGTGCTCGCGACCGCCTGCCGCCCGGCTCATCACCCGCTCTCCCTCAGCGCGTGGCCGACCTCCAGGCCGGCACCGAGGAAGGTGGCACCTTCGGCGATCGGGGTGCCGGCGACCTGAAGACCGGTTCCGCCGGTCACCGCCGTTTTCCCGGAAAGTCGCAGATCCATTTTCCGCTTCTCCTATGAATTGGATCCGAGTTCAACCTGTGTGGCTGATTCCGAAAATATCGGCCGCCAATAACCTGGCGCTCATTTGCGATTCACGGGCTATTCATTGCTCGTCAACTCGGGACGGTGACCTCGCGATCCACGAGGTTCTTCCGTTGGGATCGGGCGGCGGGACTCACCGCGCGTGACCGGTCACCGTGGTGGCGCACGAACCACCGCCACGGTGACCGGTCCGCGCCGTCGCCGTCCGTCCGCCCTGGCAGGCCACTCCCCCGGCGGAGATGGAACCGCGCGGAGACGAGGAAGGCCCCGCGGAGGTGGAACCGCGCGGAGACGGGCTCGGTCAGGGTCCGGATCCGGCAGGCAGCGGCGAAGCCTCCCGTTCCGGCCGCCGGCTCTCCCGCGCGCGATTCGGGGGCACCGACGAACCGCGAGCGGGCCAGGCCGGGTGTTTCCGTGGCGTCCCGCCTTCCGGCGGACGCCGTCGACGTCAGCCGGTGCGGGCCAGTCCGGGCCTCGCGGCCTTGACATCCGTGACGTCAAGCTCGGACAGGCCGGAGAGCATCGCCTGGTGCAGCTCGCGCACCGTGGCGGAGGGTTCGATGCCGAGCTCGCGGACGAGCGTGGTCCGCAGCTGGCGGTAGGCCGCCAGCGCGTCACCGCAGCGTCCCGAGCGGTACAAAGCGATCATGAAGTGCCTGCAGAGGCTCTCGTTGTCCGGGTGCTGCCGGACGAGGACGGTGAGCTCGCTGAGCACCTCCTGGTGCCGCCCCAGATGCAGGTCCGCCTCGATGCGCCGCACCAGGGCGCAGAGCCTGGCCTCCTCCAGCCGCTCGATCTCCAGTCGCAGGATCGAACCGACGCCGATGTCGGCGAGCGCCGGCCCCCTCCACAGGGCGAGCGCCGACCGCAGCTTCCGCGAGGCCACCGCGTGATCCCCGGAGTCCATGGCCCGGTAGCCGGCGAAGGCCTGGCGCTCGAACTCCCACATGTCCACCGACCCGCCCGTGGGGGCCAGCAGATAGCCCCCGGGCCGGGTGATCAGCACATCCTTGGGGCTGCGACGGTGAAGCTGGCCGGACTGCAACAGCGCGGCCCTGACATGGCTGCGGATGTGGGCGATATACGTCTGCAGCGTTGTCTGAAAGCTCGGCGGAGGCGTATCCCCCCACAGTTCTTTCACCAGAGTCGCGGCCGGAATGACACGATCGGCGTGTGTGGCGAACATGGCGAGAACCTGGCGCGGTTTTGCCGCCGTCGGCATGAAGGATATCCCCGCCTCACATGCCGAAAGCGTGCCGAGCACAGCGATCTTCATTCGACTCCCCCATACCCTGGACCCCGACCTTTCCAACCTTGTTCACTCCTTGGTAAGTGGAGGCCAGGTTGGTCGCGATTGTCAACAGCATCGAATTCGGAATCGGCTGACCGTCTCACCGGTCGCCGAGGACCGCGATCGGGACCGGGTCGTCCCGGACACCGGGCGTAGGTGGTCCTCCCCGGGTGCGGGCCGCGCCTCAGCTGTACGGCGCGCTGCGCAGCAGGCTGCCGCGCAGCCAGCTCCGCGAATCGATCGCGTCGTTCCGCGTCGCGAACTGCAGGAACTCCTCCGCCCGCGGCGAGGCGGACTCCACGGCGGGGTCCATGGTGATCGTGGTGAATCGTCGCTTGCCGCCGCCCCATCCGGGACGGCGGGTGAACAGGTCGGGGCGAGCGGTGGCGATCACCAGCAGAGACGCCGGCTCCATGTGGTCGGCGAGGTCGTGAACGAAGTCGAGCACGACGTCGTCGGCCCGGTGCAGATCCTCCACGATCATCACCAGCGGGCAGTTCCGGGCGATCTCCCCGAAGAACCGCAGCGCGGCGGCCCGCGAGTCGCCCATGGCGCAGGGTGGCTCCCGCTCCGTCTCCGCTGCCACGAGCGGGCCCAGCAGGGAGAGCAGCCTGCCGGACTTCTGCTCGCCTGCCGTGAGGTGCCACAGCGCCCTGGCGGCCTTGTCTCCCGCCGTCCTCGCCGGAGCCCCCCGCATGAGACCGTCGACCGACGCCAGTATCGCCTCCTGGATGGCCAGCACGTTGTTCCTGGCGAAAAGCGGCGCGTGGCCGATCAGGAACTGCGTCCGCTCCGGCTGCCCCATGACCCGGCGCTCGAACTCCATGATCAGGTGGCTCTTGCCGATGTTGGCCTCGCCCAGCAACGTCACGACGTGCGGCACCCGGCGATGCCGTACCCGTTCGAGCAGGCCGAGCAGGACGCTCAGCTCGAGCTCGTGATCGGCGACGGGCGTCACAGGCGCCACGGGCACCACGGGCGCCGCGTGGCGCGGATCCGCCGCTTCGAGCCGCCATCGCGCGGGCGACTCGCCGACCGCCGTGTAGGTCATCGTCGCGGCGGTGGCCCGTCTGGTCTCGTCACACGCCCAGATCTCACCGGGCGGGACGAGGGACAGCAGGGAGTCGCACTCGTCCAGCAAAGGCCCGTCGGCCGAGAGCAGGGCACCGGTTCCGTTCGGGTCGTAGCGGACGATCGCCTCCCCCGTGGTCACCGCCGCCTGGACGGTGACCCGCGGCGTGGACGGGCCGTTCCCGCCGTCCGCACCGGAAGCCGCGCCGAGACCGCCGCGGATCGCCGTGGCGGCGCGCACCGCGTGCCGGACGTCCACCGCACGGTCGCCGGTGGCCCCGAACAGCGCCAGCGTCACCGATCCGATGGAGGCGACCGTGGTCCCGTCCATCGAGCCGACGACGTTCTTGATCAAATCGGTGAGGCCCTCGCGCACCCGGTGCCTGTCACCGAGTTCGGGCTGGGCGCGGACCAGCAGCACGCTCACCTGGCGGCGCTCGGTCGCCGGCACCGCGGGCGGGGGTGGAGGGGGGTCCGGGGGCGAGGTGTCCGGCGTGGTCAGCGTGATCGGCTCCGCCTGCGGTTGCGTGCCGGGCAGGTCCAGCCCGGCGTCCTGGGCGAGGATGGCCTGCTGCAGCACCTGCAGTTCCCGGCAGGGCTCGAGCCCGAGGTCCTCGACGAGGGCGGAGCGCACGCGGCTGTAGACGTTCAGCGCGTCGGCCTGGCGACCGCACCGGTACAGGGCCAGCATGAGCTGACCGCACAGGCGCTCGCGCAGAGGTTCCGTCCGGACCATCGCCGTCAGCGCGCCCAGCACGGACTGGTGACGGCCGCAGGCGAGCTCCGCCTCGAAGCAGTCCTCCGTCGCGTCCAGCCTGGCGTTCTGCGCGGAGGTGATCTCGGGCCAGGTGATGCCCGCCTCGACCAGGTCGGCCAGCACGGACCCCTGCCACAGCGAGAGGGCCTCGCGCAGCCGTACGGCCGCCGCGGCGGCCGAGCCGGCGGCCAGTTCGGCCCGTCCCTCCGACACCCAGCGGTTGAACCGGTAGAGGTCGATCTCGTCGGTGTTCACGCGGAGCATGTATCCGGGTGGCTGGGTCAGCAGTTCCACGGACTCATCGGCGCGGGCGCGCGAGCAGAGTGCTCCGCGCAGGCTCCACACCGCGTTCTGCAGGATCTTCCGCGCCGTCACCGGAGGCGCGAGCGACCACAGCGCCTCCATCAGCTGGCTGATGGGCACGGCTCTGTTCGCGTGAAACAGCAGGAACGCCAGAGTCGCTCGTTGCTTGATGCCTCCCAACGCGAGCCGCTGATCGCCGTCGACGGCCTCCAACGGGCCTAGCATGTGAAACCGCATCGCTTCCCCCAGACAAAGGGCCACGACCCGGTTCCCCACATGGATCTTCGCCGTGAGCGGACCTGGTGTCGTGACCAACCCCCTGCTGATTGCTTTTGGTGCGCTTTGCCCTCATATTTCCCTACGCCGCTGACACCGGCCTGACTCCGTCCTGATCTCTCCCCGCCGAGGGGCGGGCACGCGAACGGCCCCGGCCGTCGAAGCCGGCCGGGCCGGGATCGACGGTGCCGGACCTTCCAGGTCGGCCCGGGCCGGCGCGGCCCCCGCCGAAGTCGCCGAAGTCGTGCGGCCCGGCACTCGCCGGACACCGTCCGTCAGCACGGCGTCGCGCCCGTCGAGCGACCGGGCGATCGCGGTGGCCCGGCCGACGTCCCCGGCCCCGTCCGTTCGGGGGGAGTAATCGGACCTCCTGAGGACGGTAGGCCACAGGGAGATCCATTTAAGGTTTTGCACCAAACCGCACTCCACGTTGTCGTGACTTTCCCATTTCTTCAGATAATCGACTTAAGACGTCACTTACTGGCGCTCACCAAGGATGCAGATTTACCTGGGCAACATGCCGGTCTTGCCGTGGACAGAGGTGATGACGTTGTACTCCCGATGCCGCCCTCTCACGACCGTCCATCCGTTTCGGACGTCTCAGCCGGCTGGACGCCGCCCGCAGGCGCGACCGCGCCGGTACCGGCCCTGGCCCCAGCCCTGGCCCTGGCCCTGGCCCTGGCCCTGGCTGGACGATCGCCCGCGAAACAGCCCGGACCCGTCAAGACCCGCGACGCTGAGGACTCGTCCATCAGGTCCTCCCCGTTTGGGGGATTGAAACATGAGCGTCAGACACCGCATTTCACTTATAACGCGTATCACCCTGTTCACCGCCGCAACGGCGGCCCTGTTGTGCACACTGGTGGCCACAGTTCTCATGATCGCCATTCACCGTTTCAGCACGGAGGCGCTCACCGCGGAGATCGTCGCGGATGGCGGCCGGGTGGCCATGCAGGTGGAGCGGGGCAAGGTGGCCTATCCCCTTGCGCGAAACCCGTTCCGCCACATCCAGGTCGTCGACTCGCAGAACCGGGTCGTCTTCTCGACCCCGAAGATGCAGGGCAAGCCGCGCATGGCGACGTTCACCCCCGGCAACAGGGCCACCGCCAGATCCGTCGTGTGCGGCGGGGTCTTTCCTCCTGGCGAATGCGACATCGTGGTCGCGCAGTGGGCCTACCGGGAGGGTGGGAACTGGATCGTCTACTGCGCCTCCCCCGCGGTTCCGCTGTGGGTCGATCCGCGGCTGGCCGTGCCGGTCGGCGGTGCCGCGGTGGTGCTCACCGCGGCCATCACCTACCTCGGCCGCCGGATCGCCGCCGAGTCCCTCAAGCCGGTGACCGCCATCCGGGCGGAACTCGACGAGATCAACGAGACCTCCCTCAGCCGCCGGGCGCCCGTACCGTCCAGCGATGACGAGATCCATGATCTGGCCGTCAGCATCAACCACACGCTGAACCGCCTGCAGAACGCGGTGGAACAGCAGCGCCAATTCGCCTCGGACGCCTCCCACGACCTGCGCAGCCCCATCGCCGCCATCCGTGCCGAGGTGGAGGACGCCCTGCGCGCGCCCCAGGAGACCAGCGTGACCAAGCTCGGGCGCACCGTTCTGGGCAGCATGGAGCGCCTTCAGGCGATCGTGCACGACCTGCTGACCATCGCGCGGCTGGACGCGGGAAGCCCGGGTGCCCACGAGGAGATCGACCTGGCCGAACTCGTCGCCGCGGAGTGCCGGATGCGCCACCACATGAGAAACAGCTGTGAGTTCTCCCTCGAGCCCGGCGTGGTGGTGATCGGCGACCGGTTGCGGATGGGCCGCCTCCTCACCAACCTCATCGACAACGCCGAACGGCACGCCGACAGCAAGATCACCATCAAGGTGCGGCGTGCGCCGGGCGACGAGTGCGACGGCCGGCGCTTTCCGCACGGCACCGCGGTGCTGGAGGTGATCGACGACGGGCCGGGCATCGATCCGGACAAGCGCGAGTCGGTGTTCCAGCGGTTCACCCGGCTGGACACCGCCCGCAACAAGGACGCCGGAGGCACCGGGCTGGGTCTGCCGATCGCCCGGCAGATCGCCGAGACGGGCGGGGGCACCCTGCGGATCGAGGACAGCCCCCGCGGCGCGCGTTTCGTGCTCCGCCTCCCGCTTCACGAGGGCGCCGCGCTCGCCTCTCCTCGAGACCCCGGCCTGTCGTTGAGGAGCGCGTCACCAGGTACACATGAGGCGATATGACAGGAAACGTGTGCTATTCGAGGGACGTCAAGCCTGGTAATAGCGATATGACAGGAAATACGATTTTCGAGTGGCCTCAGGTCCGGTAATGACGACGATCGTCCCACCGGCGAGATCTCCGGCGTGACCCGACAGGGAATTTCCCGGTGCCCGACCCGGGAACCGCGCACCTCGCGCCATCCCGCTCCCGAGAAAATCGTTCGCCTCCCCCGCCCGCCCTGCGCCACCATGGCCATAGCCATAGGTGCTCAGAGGGGCGGATGGCCGTGCCGGAATTACTCGATTCCCCCGAAGAAAAACCGCCCGCCCGCCGGTCGGCCGTTCTGCTGGCGCTGCGGTACTACAACAGGGAGCTGCTGAGCCAGTGGCGGATCGCCGCGCCCGCGCTGATCCTGCCGGCGTTGGGGAACACCTGCCTGTTCTATGTCGCGCCGCTGGCGGTGGGCGCGATCGTGGGGCGGCTGGCCGACGGCGGGGACGCCACCATCGCCGTGCTCGTGCCGTACGTGCTCGGCTTCGGGGCGGTGCTGCTCGCGGGCGAGATCCTGTGGCGGGTGGGCATACATTTCCTGAACCGCACGGATGCCCGGGGCATCGAGCATCTCGGCGTGAAGGGCATGGACGCGTTGCTGGCCAAGGACGCCGCGTTCTTCCACGACAACTTCGCCGGTTCGCTGACCAAACGGGTGCTGAGCTTCTCCGGCGGGTTCGAGAGCTTCGTGGACACGCTCACGTTCTCGATCATCGCCAAGGTGGTGCCACTGGCGTTCGCCTCGGTGGTGCTGTGGCGGTATCACCCGCTGCTGGTCGTCGTCCTCCTGGGTCTCATCATCGTCACCGTTCTCCTCGTCGCCCCGCTCATCCGCCGCCGCCAGAGGCTGGTGGACCGGCGTGAGGCCGCCAAGGTCCGGGTGTCCGGGCACGTCGCCGACGTGCTGGCCAACATGGAGACGGTCCGCGCGTTCGCCGCCGAGGGCCGCGAGGCCGCGCAGCACCGGGCCCGGGTCGCCGAGCAGCGCAGGCTGACACTCCACTCCTGGGACTACGGCAACCTCCGGGTGGACACCGTCATCGCACCGCTGTCGATCCTCACCAGCACCGTCGGCCTGCTGCTCGCCGTCACCCTCCGCGGCGGCCTGGGCGTGGAGGCGATCGTGGTGACGTTCAGCTACTACTCGACCTCGATCGGCATCATGTTCGAGTTCAACCAGATCTACCGTCGCATGGAGAGCGTGCTCACCGAGTCCGCCCAGTTCACCGAGCTTCTCCTCACGCCGCCGGGAGTGACCGACCCGGACGACCCGCAACCGCTGCGCCCCGCCGACGCCGGCGTCCGGTTCGAGCGGGTGACGTTCGCGCACGCCGGCACTCCGCCCCTGTTCGACGGCTTGGACCTGCACATCCCCACCGGCACCAAGCTGGGCCTGGTCGGCCGGTCCGGCGGCGGCAAGAGCACCCTCACCCGGCTGCTGCTCCGCCTCATGGACATCGACGGCGGCCGGATCGTGATCGGCGGCCAGGACATCGCCCGGCTCCGCCAGGCCGACCTGCGCAGCCTGATCGCCTACGTCCCCCAGGAGCCCGCGCTGTTCCACCGGTCGTTGCGCGACAACATCGCCTTCGCCCGGCCGGGCGCCACCGACGCCGAGATCCGCCGGGTCGCGCGGGCGGCGCACGTCACGGAGTTCGCCGAGGCTCTGCCGGACGGCTTCGACACGCTCGTCGGGGAGCGCGGCGTCAAGCTCTCCGGCGGCCAGCGGCAGCGCGTCGCCCTCGCCCGCGCCATCCTGCGCGACGCGCCGATCCTGCTGCTGGACGAGGCCACGAGCGCGCTGGACTCCGAAAGCGAGACCCTCGTCCAGGAGGCCCTGTGGGGCCTGATGCGTGACCGTACCGCCCTCGTGGTCGCGCACCGGCTGAGCACCGTCGTCCGCATGGACAGCCTGGTGGTGCTCGACCAGGGCCGCATCGTGGAACAGGGCGATCACCACGAACTCCTGCGGGCCCAGGGTCCGTACGCCCGCCTGTGGCACCACCAGTCCGGCGGCTTCCTGCTCGAGGAGGACACCTCCGACGCCGTCCACCGCTGACGCGCGGGCGCCCCCGTCCCCCCGGCGATCTCTCGGAACCGGCCCGCCGTCCCGGCATGAACGAGGACATCGTGCCGGGTGGCCGCGCCGCCTTGGGCGGGCCGATCCACGAGAGGCCGGCGGCCCGGCCCGCCGCCGAGGAAGCGCGGACCGCCCTGCCGGGCCCGTCACCGAGGAGTCGAGCATCCGTCGATCCGCAACTTTCGCCGCGTACATGAAATTTTCATCGGCGCTGGGTCGTCCTCCCAGATCGTCAGGGCGGGCCGATCGCGGTGTTTGAGGTTCCGCGGCCCGCGTGCCTACGGTGCTGGCACCCGCACAGCGATCCGGTCATGGAGTCCCAAGGAGCCCACCATGCGCGCCCGCGTCGTCCCGGCCCTGATTCTGGCACTGCTCGCGCTGCTCGTCACCGCTCCCGAGGCCCGCGCCCAGGTGGTGGGCGGCTTCGACTTCTCCCGGGCGCAGGTCTCCGTCACCGGCCTTCAGGTGCCCTGGGGCCTGGCGTTCCTGCCGGACGGCAGCGCGCTGGTGTCCGAACGCAACACCGGACGCATCCTGCGGGTGCGGCCGGGCCAGACGCCCACCGCGGTCGCCACCGTCAGCGGGGTGAGCGCCTCGGGTGAGAGCGGCCTGCTCGGCATCGCCGTGTCGCCCGCCTACGCCCAGGACGGCTGGGTGTACGCGTACTTCACCAGCACCGCCGGGGACAACCGCCTGGTCAGGCTGCAACTGGCCGCGCCCCAGACGCAGACGGTGATCTTCTCCGGGGTGCCGGGCAACACCTTCCACGACGGCGGCCGCATCGCCTTCGGGCCGGACGGCATGCTCTACGTGGCGACCGGCGACGCCGGCAACACCGCCAACGCGCAGAACCTCAACAGCCTCGCCGGGAAGATCCTGCGCATGACGCCCACCGGCGGCGTGCCCGCGGACAATCCGATCGCGGGCTCCCGCGTCTGGACCTACGGCCACCGCAACGTCCAGGGCCTGACCTGGGACTCCCAGGGCAGGATGTACGCCGCCGAACTGGGGCAGAACACCCGGGACGAGATCAACCAGATCGTCGCGGGCGCCAACTACGGCTGGCCGACGTGCGAGGGCACGTGCACCAACCCCTCCTTCCGCAACCCGATCGTCACGTGGACCACCGCCGAGGCGTCGCCGAGCGGGCTGGCCTGGGCCAACAACACGCTCTTCGTCGCCGCGCTGCGCGGCCAGCGGCTCTGGACGGTGCCGCTGACCGGCGCCGGGACGCCCGGCACGCCGCTGGCCGAGTTCCAGTCCGCCTACGGGCGGCTCCGCACGGTCGCGGTCGGGCCGGACGGCTGGCTCTGGGTGGCGACCAGCAACCGGGACGGCCGCGGCACCCCGGTGGCGCAGGACGACCGCATCGTCCGCGTCCCGCCGGCCACCCCCGGGGACGACACCTCCCCGCCGACCGCGCCGGCCGGCCTCGCCGCGTCGGGGACGACCTCCACCGGCACCACCCTGGCCTGGACCGCCTCCACCGACGACGTGGGCGTGAGCGGCTACGACGTCCTGCGCGCGCCGGGCGCGTCCGGCGGCGCCTTCACGCAGGTGGGGACCTCGGCCACCACCTCGTTCGCCGAGACCGGGCTCACCGCGAACACCACGTACCGCTACCAGGTCCGGGCCCGCGACGCGGCGGGCAACCTCTCGCCGGTGTCGAACACGGTGACGGTCACCACCCCGGGCGGCGGGGGCCCTGGCGGATGCTCGGTGACGGCGACCGTCCAGACGCAGTGGGGGAACGGGTACGTGGTCCAGCCGGTCACGGTCACCAACACCGGCACGTCCGCGGTCAACGGCTGGACGGTGACCTTCACGCTGCCCGCCGGCCACGCCGTCACCGGCTCGTGGAACGTCGCGCTGTCCGTCATCGGGCAGACCGTCACGGCGAGGAGCTCCGGGCACAACGGCGCGCTCGGCCCCGGCCAGAGCACCACCTTCGGCTTCCAGGCGAGCCGTCCGAACGGCGACGCCCAGGCGCCGTCCGGCTACCGGTGCACGAGCTCCTGAGTCCCGGCCGCGCGCCCGGTTCGGCCGCGGGCTCCTGGTCGCGGGGAGCCCCACCACGCCGACGGCCGCCCCGAGAGTCCGAGGCCGCGGCTCAGATCCAGCCGTACTGGCGGGCGATGCGCGCGGCCTCGTGACGGTTCGCGGCGCCGATCTTCCCTGCCGCGGAGGAAAGATAGTTCCGTACGGTGCCGGGCGACAGCGCCGCCCTGCGGGCTATCTCGTCCACCGGCGCTCCCTCGGCGGCCAGTTCCAGCACGTCGGCCTCGCGTGGAGTGAGCGGGCTGTCGCCCGCGCCGATCGCCTCGGCGGCGAGCTGCGGATCGACGTAGCGGCCCCCGCCGTGAATCGTGCGCACGACGTCGACCAGCACGGCGGCGGAGACGGTCTTCGGCAGGAAACCCCGTACGCCGGCGGAAAGCGCCCGCTTCAGGTGCCCGGGGCGGCCATGACTTGTAACGATCATGGTGTGGCACCCGGGAACCTCCTCATGGATCATGCGGGCCACGGTCACGCCGTCCAGATCGGGCAGTTGCAGGTCGAGCATCGCCACGTCCGGCCGGAAGACGCGGGCCATGGCGAGCGTGTCGGCGCCGGTGGCCGCCTGGGCCACCACGCTCAGATCCTCTTCGAGGGCGAGCAGCGCCACCAGGGCACCCCGGATGAGGTGCTCGTCCTCCGCGAGCAGGATCCGGATCGGCGCGCCGCTCACCGGACGTCCTTCCACCGGCCCGGGAACCGCCCGGTGTCCATGTGCGGCGGCACCACAGCGGTCACCGGGTCTCCTCCTGGGTAGCCACGGGCAAGGGCAACTCGGCGGTGAGACGGAACCGGTCGGGCGGCTCCCGCGTGGTGACGACACTCCCGCCGAGCGCCGCGAGACGTTCCGCCACGCCGGGAAAACCGTTACCGATCGGCCGCCGGCCATCGGGAGACTCCGAACCCGTCACTCCGTCGTTCTCCATGCTCAGCGTAAGCCGATCGGTGCCGCCGGTCGTCGACCGGTGCAGGGAAACCGTGCACGTCCGCGCCTCGCTGTGCCGCAGCACGTTCGTCGTCCCTTCTCGCACCACCCAGCCGAGCGTGCTCTGCACCTCGGCGGACAGGCCGCGCCCGTCGCCGATCACCTGGCAGCGCACCCCGGCCGAGGCGAGCACCGACCTGGCACCGGCCAGTTCCGTGTCCAGGTCGGCGGTGCGGTATCCGCGCACCACCGCACGCATCTCGGCCAGCGATTCATGCGCGATCCTGCTCACCTCGCGCATCTCGTCCACCGCCCCGGACCGGCCACGCTCGACCAACCGCGCCGCGAGTTCACTCTTGAGGGCCACCACCGACAGGTTGCGGCCGATCACGTCGTGCAGATCGCGGGCGAAGCGCAGCCGCTCCTCGGCCACCGCCAGCCGAGCGTGCGCCTTCCTGGAGTGATCCAGTTCCCAGACGCCCTTCAGTCCCCACATCGAGACGCGGTAGGTGAGCAGCCAGGCGAGCACGAGGCTGCCCAGGCCGATCGCGGCCGGGACGGCGACCGGCAGGGGAGCGCCCTCCATCCGGGACACCGCGAGCTTCGTCGCCACGGCCGCCGCCAGCACGCCGGCGGTGGCGGGGAACGGCACCGCCGATGACACGGCGACGACGAACGCGGTCGCGAGGACGACCACCAGGCCCGACGCCGGGCCGTCGGGGTGACCGGGCTGCGCGTCGGGGTAGGCCACGACCCCGGCCACCACGCCCACGACCGTGAGCCCGGTGGCCAAGGCGATCAGCCGCACCGGGCGGGACCGACGCCCCAGATAGTGATCCAGGCCCGCGTGGACGAGCAGCGCGCAGGTGACGGCGTGCAGGGCGATACAGGCCGGCATCACCCACCGCGCGACCGGCCCCACCGCTGGACCGATCATGACGGCGGCCCACACCGGTTCGAGGACGTACGCCCCGGAGAGCGAGACGCGGGTCCACAGGTCCCAGCGTTCCGCCTGACCACGCCGCCGCCACCGCCGCAACCGGTCCGTGAGCCCGCTTCCCATCCCACCCACCCCGTCATGATCGCACCCGTTCTCGCGAGACACTCCTACGGCCCGCTACGGCGCGAACCGCATCTCCGGCCAGCGCGCGGACGGCCCGGCGAGCAACGCGCCCGGCCGCCCCAGCAGATGGCGGTCGAAGAACGCGCGGATGTGGACGCGCTGGACGAGCACCGAACGAGGGCCGTCGATTTCGCCGATCATCCCGGTGACCTGATCCGGCGGCAGTCCCAGCGAGTGCTGCCGGAGCAGCACCTGAAGGTCGGTGAACGAGGTGTGGCCCGCGCCCTCCAGCCGTAGCTCCAGCCGCCAGCCTCGCAGGCGGGACCACAGCGCCGCCCAGCTCGGATCGTTGCCCCGGCCGTGCTCCGAGCTGCCCACCTGCAGGAACGGCCGGTCCAGCCCCTCCCGCAGAACCGGCCCGAACATCGCGCCGTCCAGGTTGACGCCGGCCCTGACCCGCGAGTCCGCGTGCATGGTCGCGGCGGCGGTGGCACCACCCAGCGAATGCCCGAACATCCCGATACGGGACAGATCAAGCACACCGCGCAGTCCCTTGGGCACAGGCCGGCGCTCGGCGTCGACGACACGTCCGCGATTGAGCGCGGTCAACCGGTCCATGACGAAACGGGTGTCGGCGAGGCGAGCGGCCACCGCCTTGGTGGCGACGGGATCATCGGGGTCGTCGAAGTTCGGTGGCGGTGAGCTCGCCGCGTGGGTCTTCACCCGCCCGTCCGGGAATTCCACCGCTCCGGCGTCGTAGGTGTGGTCGATGGCGGCGACCACGTAACCGTGGCCGGCGAGATCCTCCACCAGGGCGGTGCTGGAGGCACGGTCGGCGCCGAAGCCGTGCGAGAAGAGCACCACCGGCAGCGGCCCCCGCCCTCGATGCACCGGCGCCCCCACTCGCCCATGCGTGACCGGCAGGCGTACGGTTCCCGCCGGAACACCCGCCAGGACGGCCTCCGCCAGCCTGGGCGTGAGCCATGGCGCCCGGGGGTACGCCGCCGCCTTCCGGGCCGGGTACCACAGCTGGACCATGAGCTCCCGGGACGGCGTGGCGGGCACCCACGGGTCGGGCCGTGAACGGTCGACCAGGTGGAGTGACACGGTCCCGACCTGCAGCGGGCCGGTGGGTTCCGGCAGCGTGAGCCGGACGGGCGCCACCCGGCCGGCGCCGAGGCCGGAGCCGACCTCGGCCGACGTCGTTCCAGCGGGTGCGGGGCGGGTGGCCCCGGGGCCGGCGAACGCGGGGCCGGCCACGAGCGCCACCCCCAGCGCCGACGCCAGCGCGGCGCGGCAGAGCGTCGCGACTCCTCGCCGGGGCGAGCCGGCCTGTCGTGGAGCCGCATCGGCCGTTCGGGGCCGGAGGGTCGGGGAGGGTCGATCGGGAATCGTCATGATCCCAGCCTCCGGCGCCGCCTGGACGTGCAGTAGTGCCGGTCCTCACCGGCTCGGGTGCGTCCCTCCTCGGCGGCCGATGACAAATCTCATGGGCGGCGCGGGTGAGGCTCGCCCTCCTGGACCGCGGCGCCCGCCGGACGGCTCCGGCGTCGGCAAGGCGGCCACAGGGGCAGGTCCTACTTGTGGTGCACGATCTGGATCAGGTTGCCGCAGGTGTCGTCCAGGACCGCGGTGGTGACCGGCCCCATCTCCAGCGGCTCCTGGGTGAAGCGCACCCCGAGCCCGCGCAGCCGGCCGAACTCCGCGTGCACGTCGTCCACGGCGAAGGCGGTGGCCGGGATGCCGTCCTCCACCAGCGCCGTCTTGTACGGCTTCACCGCCGGATGCTCGTCGGGCTCCAGCAGCAGTTCGGTCCCGTCGAGGTCGTCCGGCGAGACGACGGTCAGCCACCGGTGCTCGCCCAGCGGGATCTCGGTCTTCTTCACGAATCCCAGCACGTCGGTGTAGAAGCGCAGGGCCTTGTCCTGATCATCGACGAAGACGCTGGACAGGTGGATCTTCATGGGGTGCCCTCTGGTTTTTCTGGCCTGAGCCACCGGGTCACGATGTGCTCAAGCGGTTCGGTGTTCAGATCGTGGAACTTGTAGCGGCCCTGGCGCCGCGAATGGACCAGGCCCGCGGATTCCAGGACGGCCAGATGCTGGCTGACCGCCTGGCGCGACAGCCCCAGACCATGCTTGGCCACCAGCCGCGAGCAAATCTCGAACAGGGTCTGGCCGTCCCGTTCCACCAGCTCATCGAGGATGCGCCGGCGGGTGGGGTCGGACAGTGCCTTGAAGACATCCTCCGCCACACCCCAAGCATAGGCAAGTGTCGGCTTGCCTATCAAGAGGCAAGCAGCAACTTGCCTGTCATACCGACCATCCTCGCGCCACCCGATCGAAGAGGCGGGCCCTGTCCGGCGGGAGCCGAGCGGCGAGCCCGACGGCCCGAGCCCCGCCGACCGGATCCGGACGCCGTCCCCACCGGGAACAAATATTTATGGACCGGGACGGATAGTCCCGCGACCATGGGGCAGAGAGGCGCGCATGGTGAACCCCTTGGACATTCTGCTGGTCCTCCTGCTTCTCGCCGCCGCCGCCGGTCTGGTCGTCCGCTCCCGCAAACGCCAGCACCGCTGAAGCGGTTATGCCGCCGGACTTTCCCGGCGCCGCGACGACGATCGCCGATGGCGTCTTCGGGCCGCCCGAAGAAGCGGCCGCCCGCGCCCGTATCGTGCCGACCGTGACGCGCTCCGGCCGTTAGGGTTCATGGATGCTGCTGACGATCCTTGGCGGATGTGGTGCGTGGCCGGGAGCGGGCCAGGCCTGCAGTGGTTATCTCGTGGAGCACGACGGGTTCAGGCTCCTCGTCGACCCCGGGTACGCGACGGTGCCGCGGCTGCTGGAACGGGTCACCGCTGATCAGGTCGACGCGGTGTTCGTCAGTCACGGACATCCCGATCACTGCGCCGATCTGAACCCGCTGTTGCGGGCGCGCGCGTTCCGTGACGATCCGCCGGCTCCCTTGCCGGTGTACTCACTGCCCGGTGCCCTGGACGCGGTGCTCGCGCTGGACCGCCCGGGAATGCTGGCCGACGCCCATGTCCTGCGCGAGTTCACCGCCGGCGATCGGATCGACATCGGCCCGTTCCGCGCGCAGACCCGCCTGCTGCCGCATTCGGTGCCCAATGCCGGCGTACGGCTGACGGCGGGCGATCGGGTGCTCGCGTACACCGGCGACACCGGCCCGAGCCCCGAGGTGGTGGAGTTGGCGCGCGGCGCCGACCTGTTTCTGGCCGAGGCCACCTATGCGGACCGGGTCCCGGAGGATTCGCGGCGCAACCTGTCGAGCGCCCGCCAGGCAGGCCGGCAGGCCAGGGAGGCCGGCGTCCGGCACCTGTTGCTGACTCACCTGCGGCCGGGTACGGACGCCACAGTCGCGCGAGCCGCCGCCGGGGCCGAATACGACGGCGAGATCGGCATCGCCACTTCCGGTCTCGCCCTCGATCTTTCCTGAGCACGTCCTCCCAGGGCCTCGAACGCCTCGCGTGTTTGTCCGGCTTCCGGCACGCGGCGCACTTCGATGGCGAGGCCTGTCCACTCCGGCGGCCCGCGGCGCCCCCATGACCCGCGCCACCAGGTGGGGATGGGGTGACCGAAAACTCGTTGCCGGCGGCGCGGGGCTCTTCCTACGGTCGCTCCGTGACGATTGCGTACGAGTGGCGAGGCCACTTCGGCAACAGGGCGATCAACACACTCCACGCGCAGGGCTTCGGTCATGCGCGCCTGCGGGACGACTGGCGGGCCCCGAGGAAGCTCGGCCCGCGTCAGTCCAAGTAGTCGCCGACGTAGTCCTCGCACTCGTTCGTGAGGTCGTTCTCGGACTGCTTGCAGCCTTGCCAGATGAACTTCTGCCTGCTCACGTCACCGGCGATGGACACGCTGAGTTCTCTGGTCCCTCCGTTGCACGACACCCCGTCCGTGTAGCGCCAGCCCACGACGGGGTTGTTCCATGAGCTCTCCTTGTACTTGGCGTATACCCTCCAGCCGTCGTCGCAGAGGCCGTCTCTCACCGTGAAGGAGTTCCGGCCTTTCGCCATGTTCGACGTGCCGGAGTTGAACCAGACCGTGCCCGCCACATTGCCGGCCGCGTGGTAGACGTTCATGCTGGTGGTGGCCGCGTGCGCCACCCCGGTCGATGTGACGGTCATGGCGGCCACGCCGAGCACCACCACTGCTCTGGCCACATTGAGACGCTTGGGCATCACTGCACCTCTTCCTGTTCTCCGTGTCCCGGGCTCGACCGGATGCCTTCCCGTGGATCATCGGCGACATTTATCAGACTGGAGTTCGAAAAAACTTGACCGTACGTCCTTCTTGACGACACGCCCTGTACGGCTGAGTAGCGAAATATCCGGATCTGCGCGCGCCCGCGTAGCCCCCATCACCAACTGGAATGCTCGTTGTCCCAGATCACGGCCCCGGCTCGTCGTCGCCGAGCCCGGCGACCGGGTCGAGGCCGACCCCGGCGTACGTCAAGTCGTCACGCTCGGACAGAACCTCGCGTGACGCCCCCGCCGCCGCTGCCGACAGCAGGTCCGCTGGACGATGCCGGTGTGGCGCACCGATCGGCCCGGGGCTCTTGTGCTGTACGCACGGAGGTGTCGCGGCAGCGGACGGGGCGGGCCCGCCACCCGCTGTCACGCTGCCTCCACACATGCCCGGGCGGGCGGCGTGGAGAGCGGAGACTGGGGAGTGAAGAGCGGAGAGTGGAGGGCGGGCCGGCCTGCCTCCAGGCTCCGGTGAGACAGGACGGGCTTCGTACCCCGCCGTTTGCCGGTGAGAACGCCTCGGAGACCGCTGAGCGAAGCCGGACTGTCAACGGTTTGCTATACCGCCATAGGTGTCGAAGCAAGTGTTCCTTGCAAAGCCGTACAGTCCGAATATTGGAGCTGGACGCTTGTTTCCAGTGCCGGCAAATCCTTTCCCGACGGTCGCGCCGTTTGCCGCGCCCCTGATCGTCAGACGCATGCGACAACTGTTCCCTTCATCATTTCGCCCGCTCATGTCAGGCTCTTCCGAGGGGACGAAGGCTCACGAAGATAATCGCTGCCCGGCTGAGATCATGGGAACCTGTAAGCTTCCAGTACTGCATCTGTAGACCATGTGGTAACGGGTCGCCTCGTCGGTGGCAGTGGTTGATCAGGGCGCGTGTCCGGTGGACCTGCCGGAATCGGGGCCGAGCCGGAACATGGCCGATGAGGCCGACACGGGAGGAGCAGGCCTTGTCGGCGGCCACCGTACCCGGGTGGGGTGCGCGGGCCGCCGGGGGCGGATGGACCTTCATGCCGCCCAGGACGGCGCGAAACCGCGGGACTGTCGACGATGGCCTACCAGGACCACGGACCAACGCGCCGGCGAGTTCCCCTGATCTCAATTCCGTGCAGACCCCGGTGCCGCGCAGGAAACGTTCGCCTTTTCAGGACGCGCGTTCGTTTCCGACTTCCGCGTGCCGCAACGCGGAGACGGCCGCTCGCGCCCGCCGAAGCTCCCGCAAAAACCGGGCGGGGATCCGCCGGGAACCGCGGCGCGCCCGCGCCCGCTCCCCCGATCGCATGTTGATCTTCCACAGGAAATAATGAACGAACTCGCCGACCGCGAACCCGTAAAGCCCGGCACCCAGCAACAGACCGGTTGGGCTCGTCCCGATCCCGCGCGTGGCGATGCCGACGACCACGACGACGGGAAACACCAGCAGAAGCGCGACGTTGAAGGCATACAGGGCCTGGAGGCCACAGAGCCGGGCCCTGGGGTCACCGCGCGAGGTACGGCGCCTGCTCAGCAGCCAGAACTTGCCGAGCCAATAGCAGCCGCCCTCGACCAGGACGACGTTCAACGTGAGCAGCCCGACCAACGCGTACGGCCGGTTGTCCCCGTCCCACAACCACCGAACCGGATGGAGATACAGCCAGGAGAACAGCCCGACGTTGAACAGTTCCAGAAGACCAGTTTCAAGGAGCCATCTGGTCATACGCTGCCCGGTCCGAGGACCCGTCTGGCCGATTCCCATCCCGGCTCCACCACTGGTCGGATGTGACGCGGTCACCGACACGCTACCGAACACCTGCACCGCGAAAGCGCGAGCGTCCCTGCCGGCACCTCACCGGGGCGGAGGTTTCCTACTGCCGCACCAGAAACGGGTGATGGGCAGCCTCGGCGCCCCCCACACCGCATCCCACACCATCGCCAGCACCCACCACGCGCCCGCGGCGATCGCGACACCCAGCAGGAGCGCCGGCACGATCAGCGCGTGACCAAAGCACGCCCGGAGGAGCGGGTGGAGCGCTGAAGCTTCATCATGGCAGCAGCGAAGCAGGCAAACGGGCGGCACAGCAGCCCCCACCGGCGCCGGCCGCGGAATCTCGCGTACGGCTGCGTACGGGGAGAAGCCCGAACGCTTTTGACCTCGCTGCCACGGGGTGCCACGGCAGGTGCCACGGCAACACCAGCGGGCGGTCCACGGTTGAGTGGATTCTCAGCGTCCCTCAGCGAGGTCACAGGTCCGGCGGAGGAGGCTTTGCCGAGTCATCGTCTTGCGGGGCCGAGGGGGCCGGATGAAAACCGAAGCGTTGGATGAACCGCGCAGGTTGCCATACATTGCCGCGGCATGGAGCTCGGTCTACGGCATGGCCCACCTGTGGTGGCTGATAGACCCCGGGTCGCCGACGGCTCCTCCTGAGGAGGTCTTCTCACCTGGCCGGTGGGTGGCGGTGACGCTCGCCTTCATGGCCACGGCGGTGTGCTCGGTGATCGCCACCGGGATCGGACGCCACCGGGCGGCACCTGTGCGGTGGACGCTGGTGGCGCTGGCGTGGGTGATCGGGGCCGGCCTGATCGTCTACTCGTACATGCTCGCCATCAGCCTCGCCACCATGCTGTTCGGCCAGGCCGGCGACTGGGGGAGCCTGTTGACCCGCGCGGCCGGAGCGACGGCGGGCGCGCTGACGCTGGCGTGTGCCGTCGCCGAGCAGCGCAGGGTAAGGCGGGCCTGCTCCCACTGCGCCCGGGTCCACGGCCGTTCGCCGGAGCGGCGCACCGATCCCACACCACGGTGGGCCTACCTCGCCGCCTACGTCGCGCTCGCCGGTTGCGCGGCCCGTGTGACCGCGCTGGTCCTCGATTCCCTCACGGCGCGCAAACCGCTGCCGTTCGAGCTCGGCGCGTCCTTCGGGATCTTCTTCTTCCTGCTGTTCCTGGCCGGAACCCTGCTGCCACTGGCATTGGCCCACCGGTTCGGCAGGATCTGGCCGCGCTGGGTGGTCCCGCTGGCAGGACGCGATGTGCCGCGATGGCTCGTGCTGGGGCCCGCCCTGTTCGTCGGCGCCGGCTTGGCCGGCTACTTCGGCGTGGCCGGGATGACGGCATGGATCCTTGACAAGGGCAACCTGGCCCAAGCCCCGGTGTGGAAGGTGTCGATGGAAATGTTCGGCTACACGTCGTGGGGCCTTGGCCTGCTCGCCGCCTCCATGTCCTACTACGGTTTGACCAGGCGAAACTGCCCTTTCCCGGATCAGCCGCCCAACGCGCCCCCGCGAACGTCGTCGTGATCGGATCAACGAACGAGACACGGCCTCGGGGCTCCGCGGGAGTCCGGTCCCCATCCAGGACCGGCCAGGATGGGGACCGGACGTGGAGGGGGAGCAAGCACGCCGGCGGGTCCTCCAGCGGCTGAGAGCCGGGGGCGGTGGGGAGACGGCCGGCCTGCGGGTCAGGTCGGCCGGCGAATGGTGTTCTGCCGGCGCTTTGCTCGTCTTACTCGCCGATCTTCTTCGCGTACAAGGTGATCAACGTGTCGACCGTCACCTTCCGCCCGGCGGCCGGCGACTGCTTGGTCACCACCCAGTTGCGGTCATACACCTGGAGGCGGTTCTGCCCGGTCGCGTCCTTGTCGTTCAGGACATAGAACCCGGCGGCCTGCATGGTGTCCTGTCCTTCCTGCAGGTTCATCCCGACGACGTCCGGCAGTGTCCTCTTCTCCGCCACCTCTTCCTTCTTGGTGGAAGGGGGCTCCTTGTCGTCCTGCTCGATCGGCTCAGGGCTCTTCTGCGCGGGTGCCGGTGCGGTGACGGTCACGGCAGGCGCCGCGGTGTCTGCGCCCGCACCGCACCCGGCGAGAACGGCGATGGCCACGACGGTAACGGCGAAACTGATGATCCTCATGCGGGCTGCTCCTGACGTGGTGGACGGATGCATGGGGACGGTCGAGGGTGGCTGCCGGTTGGCCGGTGAACGTCGTTCTGTTGGCACCCCAGGACACGACGGAGCCCAGCCGTCATGCTCTTTCCCCACACCGGTCTTCCCTGGACGGCTGACGCCGGCGTTCCCGTGCACGCCCTATGGAAGATCACCGTTCATGGTCCGCTGACGACGACTCAGCGCACCCACACCCGGATGCGCGCTCGATCGCCGATGCCGGGCGCTGAGCGCCCATCTCACGGTCCGTGCGAGCAGGCGTCCTCGTCGACGCCGTCCGGCACTCCCTCGCCGCTCGGCGGCCAAGCTCCCACTGTCAATGCTCGCTGCGATCAGCCACTCACATGGCGGAGGAAGGTCTGAACCGCACTCGCCGCGATGGTGGGCGTTGACCAGTAACTCCTGCACATAGCAGACGATCTCGTCGTCGGACACTGTCCGCGCCAGGCCGAGCAGTGTGCCCGACTCGTCTCTGGCGGTGACGACCAGGGCGGGACAAGATCGACCGTTACACCGGCGTGCGCGCCTTCACCTCCCAAGCGCCCTCCCAGCCGGAGGTGCCGGCCGCCGACCGCGACCCGGCGGTATCGGAAGCCTTCGACGCCGATGACTACCAGCAGGGGCGAGGACAGGCTGAAGCCGATTTGTCAATTCCTGGGCGTGCCGATTCCGGATATGCCATTTCCTCAGGTGGATGAACGGACCGCGTTTCACCGGAAAAGGCCACGTCGGCAGTTGAAGCTGATGATCCGGGGTCGACGAAATGTCATACACCTGAAACATAGGCCTTGCGAGGTAAATCGGTCGACGGTATTCTGAACCCATGGGAGCGCTCCCACAAAATGTGGAGATGATTCGGCCCCGATTACGCGCCGACGTGCGGTGGGTCGAGTGCCCCGGAGGGGTTCACGTTCACGGGGATCACGGGGCGGCGACACTGCGCGGACCCCACGCGCTGGCCCTGCTGGAGCGGCTGGCTCCACGCCTCGACGGGGCCCTGACCCTGGGCGAGCTGACCTCGGGCCTGCCCGAGGCCCAGCGCGACCTGGTCACCGGCCTGGTCGGACGGCTGGCCGACCTGCGTTTCGTCGTCGACGACACCGGGGCTCCGGCTCACGGGTTGTCCGCCGAGGAGCTGAATACCTACGCGGCCGAGATCGCGTTCGCCGGGCACCCGGGGCGGTTCGCCCGGGTGCGGAACTCGGCGCTGCGCGTGACGGGGACCGGGGTGCTGGTCCCGGCGCTGGTCGAGTGTCTCCGGTCGGTGGGCTGGCGCGAGGTGGTGGCCTCGGGTGGGGACGTTCTGGTGCAGGTCAGCACCTCCCGGGAGGAACTGCTGGCCGGGGCGCTCGCCTGCCCCGCCGACGTGGTGCTCGCGCAGGTGCTGATCTGCGACGACGAGGCCTGGCTGACCTCCGCGGGACCGCCCGGGGAGACCGACGCGGCCACCGGGTGGGGGCGGTTGTCCCTCCGCGAGGGGACGCGGGGCGACTGGTTGCGCGGCGCGGTCCCCCGCGTGCTGGCGTCCCAGGTGGCCCTGGGGGTCTTCTCGGCGGTGACGGGGCTCACGGAGGCGCGGCGCGCGTTCACACGCGTTGATCTGCGCAGCTTGGACGCCACGATCCACCGTTTCGCGGGGCTGCGCCGGGACCCGGCGGAGGTGTCCGGAGCCACCCACGCGTCGCGGATGTCGGCGGGCCTCGGGGGCCGCAACGCCGGCGAGGGGAGCCCGGAGCATCCGGGTGCGGCGGGGTTCGACGGGCACGATGCCTCGAGCGATGCGGGCGCTCGGGACCGGTTTTTCGCGCTCTGTCGTGATCTGGTGGACCCCCGGATGGGGGTGATCGCGGTTCTCGACGAGGGTGCCTATCCGCAGGGGCCGCTCTCCGTCGTGCGGGCGCTGGTCGGTGACGGCGAGGTCGTCGGGTGGGGCGCGGATCACGACACGGCGCGGTTGCGGTGTCTGCTGGCGGTGTTCGCGGCGGACTCCGGCGACGGTTTCGTCGGTGCGGGGCTGACCTGGGAGGACGCCGTCTCCGCGGCCCACCGGCAGCGGCTCGAAGCCGGGGCGGCGCTGGTGGGGGCGGGGGGCGAGGTACCCGTGCCGCAGGACGGGCCGCTCTGGCGGCAGGTCGTGGCGTCCGGTGAGGTGCCGGTCGTCCGGGAGATCCCGGGGTCGGCGGTGTTGCGGTTCGAGGTGCCGGACCGCCCGCCGATCGTGTCGCTCGGGTTGCGCGACGGGCTGGAGCGGGTGTTGCTGCGGGCGCAGACCGGCCTCGAACCGCCCGTGCGGTGGGCGAGCGAGGGACATCCGATCGGCGGGACCGCCGTCTCGTTGCCCGCCGACGGGCCGGCGTTCGTGGCGCGGGTGACGTCGTGATCGCCGACGTGGTGGGGTCGGGACGGCTCTTCGAGGCGATCAGGGCGCGGGTGCGGTCGGGCGGGGTCGTCGTGGTCGCCAGCGACGCCGACGACATCGGGCGGCGGCGTTACGGATTGCCGTGGTTGCCCGTGCACACCGAAGCAGGACATGTCGTGATCGGTCCCACCGCCTTCCCCGGAAGGCCGGGCTGTCCCACCTGTGTGGAGCGGCGGCGCGCCGGGAACCGGGAGCACTTCCAGGTACGTCTGCGCGACCGCCCCGCCCTCCTCACCTCCCTCGTGGCCGGGACGGTCGGCGAACTGGTGGCCGAAGAGGTCGAGAACCTGCTGGCCGACCCGTCGGCCGCGCTGACGAGCGGCGCGATGCTCCGGATGCCGGTCCGGACCGGCGCGCTGGAACGCCACCTGTTCCTGCCCGACCCGTTCTGCGAGGTCTGCGGCGACCGGCCCCCCGACGGGCCGCGCCCGTTCGTCTTCACGCCGCAGCCGAAGGTGTCGGGTTTCCGGGTCGCCACCCTTGACCTCGCCGCCCTGGAACGCCGCTACGTCGACCCGGAGACGGGCGTCGTGCGCTCGGTGGCCGCCGACGCGCGGGACGGCGCGGTCGCCGTGGCGCGGCTGAACCCCGCGCGGGCCGCCCACGAGAGCCACCACGGGTTCGGGCGGTGCGAGGACGTGCCCGCCGCGAAGGCGACCGCCGTCGCCGAGGCACTCGAACGGCTGGCCGGGTTCTCGCCGCGCGGGCGCCGGACCACCGTCAGGGCCGCGTTCGACGACATCGCCGACCAGGCGCTCGACCCGCGCCTCCTGGGGTTGTATCCCGACGACTGGTACGACCGGCCCGGTTTCTGGTTCACCCGGTTCGACCCGGCGCGGGAGACCGCCTGGGTCTGGGGCCACTCGTTCCAGCGGGGCGGGCCGGTGCTGGTGCCGGAGACGTTCGTCTACTTCGGCCCCCGGCCCGACCGGGGTTTCGCCTACGAGTGTTCCAACGGCTGCGCCCTCGGCGGGTCGCTCGCGGAGGCGATCCTCTACGGCCTGCTGGAGGTCGCCGAACGGGACGCCTTCCTGACCACCTGGTACGCCCGCCTCCCGCTCCCCCGGGTCGATCTGCGTTCGGCGCACGACCGGCGCGTCCCGATGACCGCCCAGCGGATCGGCGACCGGCTCGGCTACGAAGTCCACGCCCACGTGGTCACCCTCGAACAGGGATTGCCGGTCTTCTGGATCACCGCCGTCGACCGGTCGGGGCGGTCGGACCGGCCGAAGGCGATGTGCGGCGGCGCCGCCCACCTCGACCCCGAACGGGCCCTGCGCCGGGCCCTGGACGAGCTGGGCCCGATGCTCGCCAATCACGTCGCCCGTTATGACGAGAGCGAGGCGGCCCGGCTGGTGGCCGACTCCGACGAGGTACGCCTGCTGGAACACCACCCGATGGTGTACGGGCACCCGAAGGCGTACGAGCGGCTGGAATTCCTATCAAACGGCGCCGAGCTGACGGTCGGCGAGCTGCCGGAGTGGCCGGCCCACGACGACCTGGCCGACGACCTGCGCGACCTGGTGGCCAGGTTCCTGGCCAGCGGCATGGACGTGATCGCCGTCGACACCACCTCGCCCGAGGCGGCGACGGGCGGATTCGCCTGCGCGAAGGTGATCGTGCCGGGGGCGGTGCCGATGACGTTCGGCCATCACCACCGGCGGGTGCACGGGCTCCCCCGGCTGCTGACGCGGGGCCGCGCGATCGGCTACCTCGACCGCGACCTCGCGGTGGGCGATCTCAGCCCCCATCCGCACCCGTTCCCGTGAGGCGCGGATGACGGACGCGGCAGCACGTTACGTGGCGGCGATGGCGGATCGCGGGCCGCTCGACATCCGGTGGGACCTGGCGCCGCTCCGGCACAAACGCTATCCGTCGGCCGAATGGGTCGAACCGCGGCACCCGCTGGGCGCGCTGCTCCGGGGCATGCTCGGCATCACCCGCGTGATCTGGCGGCACACGGACGCGGGCCCGATGGCGATCCCGGGCCGTCCGGCGCCTTCCGGGGGAGGCCTGTACCCGATCGAGGCCTATGTCGCCTGCCCGGACGGGCTGTTCCACTACGACCCGGTCCACGAGGTCCTGGAGGTGCTGCGCACGGGTGACCATGGCCCGGCGCGGATCTGCCTGACGGCGGTCTTCTGGCGTTCCATGTTCAAGTACGGCGACTACGCCTACCGCCTGATCTGCCAGGAGATCGGCGTCCTGCGCACCCAGGCGGAGGTGGTCGCCGCCCTCCTGGGCCTGACCGTCACCCCCGGCGACGCCGACGACGCCGACGACGCCCTCCTCGGTCTGGACGGATCCCGCGAGTCCCCTCTGGCCGTCCTGCACGTGGAGCCGTACGAACGGTTCCTTCCGCCGGAGCCCGCCGGCGCCCCGCGGAACTCCGGCGACCTGCCGCGGGAGGCCCGGCCTCTCCCCCGGCCGTTTCCTCCAGGCGCTGCCCGCGACCTGCACCGGGCCGCGGACGCCACCTCGCGGGCGAGGTGTCCGAACCCGCCGGCACGGGGCATCCGGATTCCGGCCGAAGTGGTGGATCTCCGCGACGGTCTGCGCGCGCGTCACTCCCCCCTCGACGGTTTCCGCCCGGCGTCCGTCCCGCTGACGGAGATCGTCGCGATAGCCGGCCTGGCCGTCTGCCCCGGCCTGGACCTCTACCTGCTGGCCCTGCGCGTCGACGGCCTCCCGAGGGCCGCCTACCACTACGACGGCGACCTCCGACGGGTCCGCGCCGCACCGCTGGAGGAGCTGGGCGCGGCCCCTCTCGTGGCGAACACCCGGGAGGCCCTGAAGACGGCCGCCGCAGTGATCGTCCCCGTGGGCGACCCCCTGGCGGGCACCGCGCGCGACCACCGTGACCAGCTCGTGGAGACCGGCGCGTCGCTGCAGCGGGCGACGCTGGCCGCCGCCGCGCTGGGCCTCACCTCCCGCATCCACTCCGACGGCGCCGGCGAGGCGACGGACCGCGTCCTGGGCCTGACGGGTCCGGCGCGGAGCCTGTCGTCCCTGCTCGTCGGCGTCCCCAGGTCCCGGGGGCCAGACCTGGTCCTCCGGTTCCCCGATCCGCAGGAAGGAGGTCCGAAGGCACGTCCGCAACACACCGATCAGTGAAAGAGAAGGAGAAACGTCATGGACAAGCTTCCCCTTGACCTGTCCGGTCTGGAGGTCGAGGCGATCGACGTCCTGTCGGCCGACTCGATCGTGATGGAGGGCCACGGCGCCATCGAGACGGGCGCCTCGTCGGCGATGGGCTACTGCTCGTCGTATATGCAGGCGAACAGCTGCTGGGCGCCGGAGGCGTAGCAGGTCCCCGCCAAACGCCGAGGGCGCCCACGGCACGGGCGCCCTCGGTCACGGGATGAAGGAGTGTCCTTGTCGCGAACAGCTCAGCCCGCCGACCGAGATTACGTCGTGGCGCCGATCTTCGCCATCCGGGTGGCCGGGCTGCCCGCCGACGGGTTGCGGCAGTTGCGGTGCGAGCGCACGTGGAGGCTCGTCGACGAGCTGCTCGAGGTCGCCCGCACGCTGGCGGACGAGGGCCGGGCGATGTCCGGCCCCCTGCACGAGGTGATCGGCACGGGCGTGTTCAAGCCGATCCTGGTGGCGCTGCGCCGCGACCTCTTCCGAGGCCGCCGCCCGGACCGGCGGGCGACCGCGCCGCAGGTGCTCGCCGCCCTCCCCGAGGAGCTGCGGGTACGGGTCCTCGCCTGGACCGCCCTCAAGGACCTCCACGACACGCTGGCAGCCGACCTGCCCGCCGTCCACGAGGCCGAACGGCGGGAGAAGGCCGAGCTCCTGCGCGTGCTGGCCGAGGACGCGACCTTCCGCCGGGGGCTCGAGCTCGGCAGCCCGATCCTGGCCGCGCGCACGTCCCCGTCGCGCCAGGAGGCGGTCAAACTGGCCCGCTACCTGGCCCGCGCCACCATGAAGACCAGCCCCTATGCGACGTTCGCGTGGAGCGGTTTCGGCACCTGGACCGACGACGGCCCCATGGCCGCCCCGCCCGCCGACCTGACGTGGCGGGAGGTCGTCGACCTCGACCGTGCCGTGTTGCGCCCGCTCTGGGTGACGTTGTCGCGGCACGCGGAGGCCGCGGAGACGCGGGTGAACCCGACCGCGTTCGAGGAGGACGGCCGCATCTGGTTCCTCGGCCCGACCGCGACGGAACCGCTGCTCAGCGTGCCCGCGACCGAGCCGGTGAAGGCTGCGCTCGCGGAACCGGCCAGGGCGCTGGCCGACATCGGGCTGGTGGAGCTCGTGCCGCCGTACGGCGAACACGACGACGACCCGCTGACCAAGCTGGGCGTCGAGGAGGACGTGAAGGCGATCCGCGACCTGCTCGCCCCGAGGGAGATCCCGGAGCGGAACCTGTTCTGGCACAACGCCGTCATCCCCGGCGACGCGGGCCGGTGCGGCCGGGAGGCGTGGCGCCCGGCGCTCGACGACCTGAACCGGCTGCGGAAGGGGCTGGCCCTGTTCGACGGCGACCTCCCGGTGAAACTGGCCGCCGCCGACTTCTTCCTGCGCCGGTACGGCCCCGGCGCCGCCGTCCCCGTCATGAGCTTCTACCGCGCCGTCCACAGTGCCCCGGGACCGCTGCGCGACCTGGTCCGCGATCCCTTCGCGGCCGCTCCCGGCCACGCGGACCTGCGCGAACGTTTCCTGCGGACCGGCGAGCCCCCCGACGACGACCGGTTCCGCGCCCCGGGTTCGATCTGCGTCTACGCCCAGGCGCTCCCGGAGGGCCGCCTGGTCGTCAACACCGTCACCGCCGGTTACGGGAAGGGGCTGTCCCGTCTCCACCACCAGCTGCGCCGGATCGGCCACGCCCCGGACGCGTCGGCGCTGCGGGCCCCGCAACGCGACACCAGGATCGCCGAGGTCACGGGCGCCCTCGGCAGCGGCCTGAACCTCCGCACCACCACGGCCGATGTGACGATCGACTACCCGTACACCACGGGTGGAGGCCTGCACCCCTCGGCGTTGACGGTGCGGCTCGACGGTTCCCGGCTGGCGTTGTGGGCCGACGGCGGGAAGGTGCGCCCGATGCACCTGGGCATGACCGCCCAGCACTGGTTGCCGCCGTGGTTGCAGTTCCTGGTCAGGGTCTTCGGCGAACCGTCGGTCGCGATGGTGCCCGGCTGGGTGTTGCGCCCCGGCCCGGTGCCGCCGCGCGGCCGGATCGACCACCTGCCCCGCCTCGACCTGGGCGTGGTCACGCTGGCCCGCGAGTGCTGGCGGCTGCGCGCCGCCGACTTCCCCTCGGGCGGCCCGCCCGCGCTGGCGTCGTGGTTGCGCGACCACGGCATGCCGCGGCGTTTCTTCGCCCGGGTCCTGGACCTGCGCGACGGCCTGCTCGCGGGCCTGCTCGGCAAACACCGCAAGCCCATGTACGTCGACGTCACCGACCCCTTCCTGCTCGCCGGCCTGCGCCACGCGGCCGGGAACCCCGACGCCCTGATGGTCGTCGAGGAGACCCTGCCCACCCCCGAGGACGCCCCCGTCTACCCCGGCGGCCCGCGCGTCACCGAGTACGTCATCCAGGTGAGCGCCCCGTGACCCCCTGGCAGAGCGCCCACCTGTTCCACACCGGCGACCTCGACGACCTGATCCGCGCCGTCGTCACCCCGCTGGCCCGGTCGGCGACGGCCTGCTTCTACCTGCGCTACTGGGAGTCGGGCCCCCACGTGCGGCTGCGCCTGAAAGGGGTGCCCCGCGACGAGATCAGGGCCCGAGCCGCCCGGTGGTTCGCCGACCACCCGTCGCCCGCCGTCGACGCCCCGGCCTACCGGCGGCTGGCGGCCGTGCTCGCGGAAGGGGAACGCCGCGAGAGTTACGACCCCGCCCTCCACCCGGCCGACAGCGTGGTATTCATCCCGTATGAGCCGGAAGAGCGCGTCTACGGAAACATGCCCGCCGTCGAACGACATTTCGGCGTCTCCAGTTCCCTCGCGCTCGACGTCCTCCACGGCGCGCCCGCGATGGAACGCAGGACCGCCGTCGGCCTCGCCGTGCTCACGCTGACGATGGCCGCCTGCCAGCCCGACCTCGCCGAAGCGGCCCGCCGCCTGCCCCCGCACGACCCCGGCGGCCTCCCGGCCGCGCTGGTCACCCAGACCGAACGCCTCTGGCACCTGAAGGACGGCCCCGGTCTGCTCGGCACCTGGGCCGCCTCGATCAACGACCTGGCCGCGAGCATCCCGGCGACGACCGGCGACGCGGGCTCAGCCCACGCCCACCTGGCCGTCATCGGCGACGACGCACAACGGGCCCGCGTGCTGCTGCGCTGCGCCCACCTGTTCCACAACCGGATCGGCCTGCGCCCCGGCCCGGAATCGCACATCTCGACTCTCGCGGCCCGCGCGCTGGCCGCGCTGCGGAGGTGACCGCCATGTGGCACAGCGTCCACGTCTTCTACCACGAGCCGGACAAGGACCCCCTGCTCCTCGACGCCGTCCGGCCCCTGCTGGCCGACATCCGCGACCACGTCGAGGCGGCGTACGTGGTGCGCCACTGGCGGCAGGGCCCCCACCTGCGCATCAACGTGAAGACCGACCGGCGGATGTGGGAGGAGGTGGTGCGCCCCCGCGTCGGCACGGTCGTCGGCGAATGGTTGCGCGACCACCCGTCGACGTACGTGGTGGACCAGGCCGAGAGCCTGGCGCGGCACCGCCTCATGGCCGCGCGCGAGCAGGAGCACGGCCCGCTCACCCCGTGGCCCGCCGACAACTCGATCGTCGAGTTCCCGTTCGACGACCGCCGCCACGTCCTGGGCGGCGACGAGGCCGTCGACCTGCTGACCGCGTTCTACAGCGACAGCACCCCGCTCCTGTTCACGATGCTCGACCACTGCCGCGACGGCCGCGACACCAAGTCGGACCTGGCCATGGCCCTGCTCCTGACGGTCGCGCACACCTCCCACCCGATCGAGCGCAGCTACCTGTCGTTCCGGGTGCACGCCGAGGGCTACCTCATGTGGTCCAAGGACCCCGAGGCCGCCCGGCGCTCCTTCGACGAGGTGTACGGCTCCCGCCGCGCCCTGCTCACCCAACGGGTCAGGCAGGTCGTGGACACCATCGACGCAGACGGGGACAGCCCGTTCGTCCGGGAGTGGGCGGCGCTCGTGGAGACCTACCGCGCGAGGGCCGACCGCGTGGTGCACCTGCTGCCGACCATGGACGACACCCCGGCCGAGACGAGGGGCGAACTGCACACCCTGATGTTCGGCACCCCCGGCTACCGCCGCGACATGTTCGCCCGCCCCGACTTCCTGCGCTACCGGGTGGTGCTCAACTACACCTACCTGCACCTGACGAGGCTCGGCCTGACCCCGCTCGACCGCTTCCGCACCTGCCACCTGCTCGCGAACGCGGTCGAGGAGGTCTACGGCGTCTCCGGCCTGGAGTCGATGCGCCGCTACGCCCTCGGCTAGCGGGACGGATCACCTTGCCGGCAGGCCCTTCGTGCGGCCGACCTCGATCTGCCGCCCCGTGACGATGTCGGTGGCCAGGGTGCGCATCAGCCGGCCGCGGCCGCCCTTGAGCCGTTCGCCCGCCATCGTGATCGCGCCCTCGTGGTGGCGGATCATCAGCGTCGGGAACAACCGGTCGAAGGCGGCGCGCCGAGCCGACCGGAGCCGGTTCATCTCCGCCAGGCAGGCATGCCGTAGCCCGTCAGGTGGGCGTGGTCGGCGGGCGCCTCGCGGCCGAGCCGGGTCAGCCAGCCGGTCAGCACCCCGATCTCGGGCCGCCGCGTCTCCGGCCTCGGCATGGGCCTTGGCCAGACACGAGCCGTACCAAGCACGATCCCGCTTGTAGCTCTCCGGCAGACCGGACAGCCCTTCCGTCAGCAAGTCGATCGCCTTTGGCCAGTCGGCGAGGTGGAGCTCGGTCATGCCGCGCTGGAGACGGAACCACGTCTCGTCGTAGAAGTACATCCACACCGGCTCGTCGTCGGCGTGCTCGGCGGCCTGGCGGATCAGGGCCTCGGCCTCGTCCAGCAGCGTGCGGGCGGGTCGGGCATCACCGGCGAGCGCGTGACCTCGGGCGGCCATCTGCGCGGCCATCCCCCGCACCCCTGGTGTCACCCGACCCTCGTGCCGACAGGCCGCGTCCCGCCGCGATCTCAGCTGCGCGCGCGGATCAGCATGACCAGCCCGGCAATGAACGACCCGAGCAGGACCGGCGACAGGACCGCGAGGCCGCCCCACACGACGAGGCCGAGATAGCCGAGCGCGGACGAACCGTACGCCGGGTCGGCGTCGGCGGCCGCGAACAGCCCCAGTCCGAGGACGACACCGACCACCGTGAGCGCGATCGGCCCGCCAGCGCACGATTCCCGGGCCGGCCCTTCGCCGGGATCCTGTTCACGCGGCCTCCGCGCTCCGAACCCACCGTCCGCGCCTCCCGCCGCCGCATCACGGGCGCGCCGCCTGCCCGTCAGTCCTTCCTGCTGTCCCAGGGGTCGCCGATCCAGCCGTCGAAGGAGGGGATCAGGGCCACGAGGGCGGCTCCGAGCCGCCAGTCCAGCTCCGGCGCGTACAGATGTACCGTGTCCCCGGACGACTTGAACTCAAGCGGGACCTGTCCGCCGGAGCGCCACTTGATGCGGCGTGGACCGCGCGGGAAGTCGCCGCCGCCGCCGAACAGGGCGGCCACGAGGATGAGCGGCAGCAGGGGCGAGCAGAGCCACCACACGCACCACCAGAACAGCCGGCCCTTGTACCCCACCGCGTCGGGGCTGCCGGCGCGGCTCACCGTCCAGCGTGTGCGCAGTCCCTGGCTGAACGCCTTGTCGCGCGTGAACATACCGAGCGGTTCGCCGTGCGGGCCGAGTACCTTGAACTGTGCCCGCCCGCTGCCCGCGGAGACGGTGACCAGGGTGGCGACCCGCGCCTGGCGATGCTCGTCCGCCCACAGGACGAAGGAGCGGGCTCCGCTCTTCCGGGCCGCGAGGTAGGCGGATATGCCGTTGGGCAGCACCTCGCGTTCCACATAAGCGACCGGCCGCGAAGTTCCCGGTCCGTCGGAGAAGCTGATCCGGCAGTCGAGCTGCCCGCCAGGGGCGGTCCTCAGTCGCCGCAGTGCTTGCAAGGTCAGAGTGCTGGTCACCTGACGGGCTCCTTCGCGCGTGCTTGTGTCGAACGGTCAGCACGAAGGTACGCGTGCGCGGCCCCCGTTGTTCCCTTGATGAGGGTTTGATCCCTGGTGTGCCCCTGGTCTTGTGGAGGCGGGTTCTTGGATTCCTGTGCCACTCGTTGAGAGGAGAGTGGCATGGGACGGCGTGGCTACCCATCGGAGTTCCGGCGCAAGGTGCCAGATCTCGTTGAGGCGGGCCGCACGGTCACCGACGTGGCCCGTGACCTGGACATCAGCAGCCAGACGATCCATTCCTGGCGTCGACAAGACCACATCGACCGCGGCCTGGAGCCCGGCCTGACCAGCAGCGAGAAGGCCGAACTGCTCGCGGCCAGGCAACGCATCGCCGAGCTGGAGACCGAACTGCAGGCCACCCGCCGCGCGATCGAGCCGGTGCGAGAGGTGGTGCCCCCAAAAGGCGGTTCGAAGCCATCGCGGTCGAGGTCGCCTGCCGCGTCCTTCGGGTGTCGGTCTCGGGCTACTACGCCTGGCGCAACCGGCCCCCCTCCCCGCGCGCGATCCGGCACGCCTGGCTGACCGACCTGATCACTCAGGTGCATACCGGCTCCCGCAGCACCCATGGTGCCCGCCGTGTACACGCCGAGCCGCGGCTGGGCCACGGCGTGCCGGTCAGCCACGGCGCAGTGAAACTCCTGATGCGCCGGGCCGGACCGGCCGGGGTCACCGGCCGGCCCAGGTGGCGCCGGTCCACACCCGACCAGATCGCCACCGACCTGGTCGACCGCCAGTTCTCCCAAAGCGCACCGAATCAGCTCGCCAACGCCATCTTCGAGTACCTGGAGATCCGACACAACCGCAGACGGCGTCACAGCAGCCTCGCCATGCTGACCCCGACAGAGTTCGAAAACACGACCATCGTGGCATGACAATCCAGAAACGCGACTCCACCGGACCCGGGGCAGACCACCGACTCCACGAAAGCCGGGGTACATCAAAGTCTCCAGCAATCCCGGCGCGGTTCAGGTCCTGACTCGTGTCCCCACCGATATCCTCCGCAACACGGCGAACAACAAGAACACGAACCGCATGACGTGCATCCGAACAGGAAAATCGATCAGATGGTTCACGCTGGAACAGTCTGGAGCACCGCGTAAAGGAACCACCGGAAGGGCTTCACTCCTTGAAGGCCACCTAGGTGCCGCCCGCATCCGGGCATCCCGCACGACAGGATGAAAAGGTCCACCACCAGGGCCGATGACTGCCGGATTTCTTGTCACGCGCTGATCAAGGACGACGCCGAGAACCGAATATCCGGAGAATCCACGACAGAGCGCGCAGAACACGAAGTCGACGGAACTCACGCCATCCACAATGAGTGAGTTTCCCGAAGGTGGAATTCTCTGGATATGCCAGCGGGCTTCGCGATGAGGGCTTACGTTGGAAACGGCGGAGGAGGGTGCCGGTGAGAGCACGGACACGGTTGACGAGACGGTCCGTCCGGCTGGTCACGCCAAGCGACGCCGACCGGTGGACCCACGTCCCTCCGTCGTCGCCTCCGCACCGGCCCGACCGGCACCCGCCAGTGGTGATCGACGGGTGTCGCGCGACGGAGCCGGCCGACGGAGCACCCACCGACTTCGCCGACTCGTTCGCCGACCGGGCCGCGGCGGCCGGAGTGAGCGGCACCGAGATGACGCCGGAACAGGAGCTCGCCGGCCGGGCCATGGAGCTGTCCCCGGTCGAGTTCGCGAACGGCGCGGGCGTTCAGCGGGCGCCCGGAGGGCCTCGCGCATGACCGTCGACCCCGCCACCGACATCGGAGCCGACTCCGGTCGTCCCGCACGCTGGATCCCGGCGGTGCTCGGTGAGCCCACCGCGCGTGGAATCCGGTGCCGGCTCTGCCCACACCACTGCGTTGTCAAGCAGGGGCAAGTAGGAGCCTGCAAGGTACGGCGCGGCGGCCCGGACGGGCTGGAGACCGCGACGTTCGCCACCACGGTCGTCCACGTCGATGCGGTGGAACGGAAGCCGTTCTTTCACTACCGGCCCGGCATTCCCAGCGTGACTCTGGCCGCGCCGGGCTGTTCGTTCCGGTGCGGCTACTGTGTCAACTTCCGGATCTCCCAGTACGGCCGCGACGACAGGGCTGTCTGGGAAGCGCGAGAGGTCGACCCGCGGGAGATCGTGACACGGGCAGCCGGTCTGGGCGGCTGCGTGGCGCTCTCCTACACCGAGCCGTCCCTCGCTCTGGAGCTCACCCTCGAGCTGGCGCGCCACGGGCGGGAGCAGGGCGTCGAGGTGGTCTGGAAGAGCAACGGCTTCCTCACGCCGGAGGCGGTCGAACTGGCGGCGCCCGCGCTCGCGGCCGTGAACATCGACCTCAAGGGGGTCGACGAGGAATCCCATCACCGGCTCACCGGCGGCTCGGTCCGGCCCGTGATCGATACGATTCGCGCCTTCCGCGATCTGGGCGTGTGGGTCGAGGTCTCCACGCCTTTGATCCCCGGCGTCTCGGCACCGAAGCCGATCGCCGAGGTCATCGCGGGAATCGATGCCGGCATTCCGTGGCATCCGATGCGGTTCAGTCCCGCGTACCAGATGGCGGATGAGCGTCCGACAAGCCCGGGAGAATTGGCCGACGCGGTCGCGGCCGGCCAAGCGGCCGGGCTCCGGCATGTATACGTCGAGCGGGCGCTCGGGGCCGAAGGCCGGGCCACCCGCTGCCCTGGCTGCCAGAGCGTGGTGGTGAGCCGCGAGATATGGTCCCTGACCGAGAACCGGTTGGAAGAGGGGCACTGCCCCGACTGCGGAACTGCTCTCGAAGGACGATGGTGAACCATGAGCGAGTACCGATTCGTCGAAGATCTGCCCGATCTCATTCAGCCCGAGGAGTACCCCGACCACCCTGAAGGCCGGTTGGTCCGGCTGCGGATCTCCGTCACCGCCGACGGGGTCGAGATCCTGGGCGACGCGTTCCGCCCCGAGGTCCTGGAGAAGATCCTCGCCGGGCTCGACCCCGAGGAGATCGAGCAGATGCTCTGCGGCTGAGCTCTCGGCCGCTAGGAGCGGTCGGTGACGATCGCACCGATCACCGCGTGCAGTTCCTCCGGGTCGGCGTCGGCCCCCAGAAGGTGGGTGCGCGGCGTCTGGTCTTCTGCCGCCACTCCCGGGTAACGTACCCGGACGACGTGCAGACCTGAGCGGGGTGAGCAGGCCAGGAACGGATGGGTCAGCAGCACCAGGCGCGGCAGCCCGGTCAGCGGGTCGCTGAGCTGCCCGGCCGCCTCGTCGGCTGCGGCCAGCGCCCGGGGCAGTGAGGGCCGCTCGACGCTGCCGGCCGTCCACACGTGGACGAGGTCGGCCATGCCGTCCAAAAACCGGGCCCGGCCTGAGCTCAGCAGCACCAGCGCGCACCTGCGGTGCTGCCTGATGGCGATCGAGGCGAGCAGGTTCGCGGTCAGCCGCAGGGTGACTCCGATCGCACCGTGCGCCGCCGGCGTGTCGTCGAGGATCAGCACAACGGGCTGTGCGTCGGTAGGAAGCTCACCCTGCCGTGTCCGGTACAGCAACTCGTCCCGCGACATCTTGGCGGTCAGCACCAGTCGCGGCAGCGCGAGTTGGGTAGGCAGCAGCGAGGGCAGTTCCCCGTTCCTGGCGATCCCGGCCCGCGTGTCTCCCAGCCCCTGCCCCTGCGACGTTCCGTCGGAGCGCAACGCCGACCTCAGCCCCAGCAGCCGCCGCTGCCTTGGGGTCAGGGACCAGCCGCCGAAGCTGTGGGCGCGCAGCCGTGCCAGAAGGTCGGGCTCCATGGCGACCGCGTCCGGCCCCAACAGGATGGCGAGGATCTCGACTGAATCGTCGATCCGGTCCAGTTCGGCGAGCAGCTCCGGGATGGGCGGTTCGTACGGCCGGGTGGCCACCGGCAGCCCGCCCAGCGCCAGCTCGACGGCCGCCCGCAGGTCGTCCTGCACCGCGTCCGCAGGTGGCGGTTGGGCGTCCTTGCCGGAAAGACCGGACGCGACCAGCACCGCCAACCCGATCACCGCCTCCGGCGGCCAGCGCAGCCCGCGCAGGATCGCCAAGCCGGGATGGCCGTCGAGCGGGGCCAGCGGACCGGCGTCCCGGCCCAGCAGCAGTGACACCAGGTCGGCGAGCAGTGCGAGAGAGACCATCGTGCCCCCGGCGGCCATGCCTGCGGCGAGCGCGGCCAGCATGGGCTCGGGATACGGGAGCGTCGCCGCGAAGTCGTCGACCAGGAGCGGAAGCGTCAATTGCCACTGGATCACCCGCCCGTCGTCGTGGACTACGGCGAACCGGCCGTCCGCCGCCCAGTCCACCGCCGTTACCGGACGTCGCTCCGCCGCCGGTGGGACGGTCAGGACCGGTCTGCCCCGCCGGACGTCCCACAGGTCGACGGCCCCGATCACGTGCGGCGACGCGATCGCGAGCAAGCGTGAATCCGGTGACCACGCCAGGGCCAGCACACCGTTTGGAGGAGTGGATCGTCCGAGCGCCTGGTCGGCGGTCCAGGTACGGGTGGACCAGAGTGTGACCGGGGCGTTCACATAGTCAACCGCGATCCAAGCCCCATCCGGAGACCATGAGGCGGCAGTGGGGCGAGCCGAGCCGTGTGCCAGCCGTCGAGCGCGGACCAGCGTCTCGCCCTCCCAGATCACGACCGCCTCGGCGGAGGGCGCGGCCAGCAGCGAACCGTCCGGCGCCCATGCAGGGGTCGAAACCCCGTCCCTCACCGGGACCAGGCGCGGCTTGTCCCAGGTCCGGTCGTAGACGAGCAACTCGGTCGCGACCCGGCCCCGCTTGGCGGGAGCGGTCACGGCGAGCGCCTGAGGCGCCCACGCCGCCGGCCCCATTCCCGCCACCTTGGCGGCCTGGCTGCCGTCGTCCGCGTCGAGCACGGTGAGTTCGCCGTCGTCACCGGTGACCGCGACGAAGTGGTCGTAGGCGGCCAGCGGTCCCGGCCGGACCTTGACCTTCCACCGGCGCTCGCCGTCCGCCGCGTGCCGCGTGACCCGGCTCCTGTCCCGATCACCGAGGATCCAGCCTTCGGCGGCCCATGCGAAGGAGGCTTGTTTCGCGAGCTGCCTCGGCACCGGCGGTGGTGTCACGTCGTGGGCCGCCCGGCCGATCGAACGCGCCACGCCGGCCGCCCACCGGCGCAACGCGACCGTCGTCCGCCGCTCGGTCGAAGGGAGTCGTGTGTCGGCCAGCTGGTAGAGCGCCACGGTCGCCGGGTCGGCGCGTACGGCCAGCAGCCCGGTCTCGTTGACGTGCAGGTGTGAGAACTCGGCCACCGCCGCCGAGAGCACGGTCGGCGAGGTCTGGCGTTCACGCAGCTGACGGTCGAGCAACCGGACCGACCCGTCGGGCATGCCGACGAACAGCGTCGACCCGGTCCGGCTGAAACCCAACCCCAACGGCCGGTCGCCGACCACGAACGGCGGCGCCGTCTCGACGCGTCCGGAGACGCCGATCGCCCGTACATCCCGAAGTCCGGCCACCGCGATCAGGGCACCGTCCGGTGACCAGGCGAGCCGGAGCGGATAGATGTCCCCCATGTTGATCGACGAGATCATCGTCTGCGGGTCCAGGGTCCAGAACTGGGTGGAGCGCGGCCGGGTGACGCACAGCTCCTCGACTCCAGGCCGCCAGGCGAGCGCGCTCACCGGGTCCCCGCCGCCACGTAGGCGGGTGACCTGCCCGGTGGCCTGCTCCCACAGCAGCACCGCGCCGTCCTGGGTGCCGACCGCGAGAGTCACCCCGTCATGCGCCAGCGCCAGCGCCGTGACGTCCCGCCGTTCGGCCATATCGGGCGGGACCCGCAGCGCATCACCGGTCGCGGCGTCGAGCATGCTCAGGGCGCCGCCCGCGAGCAGGGTCACCGTGTCGCCGCCGGTTCCCCATACGGCCTCCGCGACGAAGGGGGCGGGAGTGTCCCATGGCCGGGACCACACCACCCTCCCGTCCGCGGTCTCCCGTAGTTCCGCCAGCGCGGGTCCGACGATGACGATGGCCGTTCCGTCAGGCGACAGGCGTACACAGCGGCATTCATGGGCGGGGATGGTGGCCACCGCCTGGGGGGCGCTCACTGGTCGGTCCCCGCTGCGAGCTCGTAGAGCCTGGCCGCCAGCAGGGGCTCACCGGCCTCCCAGTACTTCCGGGCGGCCTCGGACAGTTTGCCCTGTTGTTCGAGCAGGAAGCCCTCCGATCTCAGACCGGTCCGGACGGCATCGGCCGGGTCGGCCTCGACGGCGACCTCGGTGACGCGAGCGTCGGCGGCGTCCACGCGTTCCAGGATCGCCTGAGCCGTGGGTGAGAGGGATCCCGCCTGAGCGTCCGCCGCCACGGTCCTGCCCAGCCACAACGACCAGATCGGGACAGTGTGTCCGGTCGACAGGCGGTGGGTCTCGCCCGCGCGGACGACCACCAGGCTCTCGGAGTTCAGCGCGAACAGTGCCGCGCGCGCCGCGGCGGGGAGCCCCGGCTGCAAGCGGTAACCGGATTCCAGGTAGAGCGCTCCGGGCCCGACCCTGTGCAACGGAATCCCGAACGGCACGTCCGGCAGGTCGCGGCCCGGTTCGGCGAGCAGGTGCCAGCCCGCTCCCAGCACCAGGAAGGCGCGCTCCCCGGTGGGGTGGCCGGTCAGGAAACGGCGTACCGGCGGCAGCTCGTCGTCACTGAGCAGCAGGGCGTCGATGGTGCGTGCCTGCTCATCAGGTACGAGCCGGACTTCCACTCCCAGATCGGGCGGGAAACGTCCGGCGGGCGGGGCGGGCGGGGGGCGCAAGGCGTCGGCCGCCCGCAACGGCGGCGTCTGTTCGTTGCCGCGCTCGACGATCTGCCACAGGCCCAGCTCCGCGGTGAGCAGCCACTGTTCGCCGACCGGCACCCACCGGGCCAGTTCCTCGTCGGGGAGCGGGAGGCTCAGCCGGTGATCGACGAGCAGCCGATCGGTCCCGGTCCGGCAGACGACCGTCTGCGGCAGGCCGGCCAGCGCGTACGCCACCGACTTCGGCACGGTGCGGCCGCGGCCGGTCACCCGGACCAGCACGGCCGGCCAATGCTCCGGACCGTTCAGGTGGGCGAGCGCGACCCGGACATCGAGGTCCCCGGCGTGGAACCGGTCGATCAGCCATCGGGCGATGGGGCCGGTCGTGACGACCAGTAGCTCGCGCTGTTCCCCGCCGCCGTCGCCCGGCGCGAACCCCGCCGCCAGTTCGAGCCACGACACCCGCGGCCAGGCGTCGACGTCGGCCCACGCCTGCACCCGTCCGCGCGGCGACACCAGGTTCGGGCCCGCCGGCAGGTGGACCGTACCGCCCAGAGCCCAGGAAAGTTCGGCTTCGGATGGACGTGATTGGCTGACGATCACCCAGACAGCACCATCCGGGCCCCGGCGGGTGGGCGGGTAGCGTCGGCGATCATCGTCCCGTATCGCGGCCAGGAAGGTCAGCGCGTCGGCGGGCACCGTGAACCTGGACGCGAACACGTCCTGCGGCGCGAGCGCTCCCTCGGGTTGCGGGGCGGCCGGCGCCGACTCCTGGTCGAGCCGGGTGATGTGGAAACCACCCGGGCGGGGTTCCCGGCTGTTCTTGCGCCACCTCGCCATCACAGGTCCCGTTCTGGGATCCCGGCCATCCCGCCGAGAGCCTGCCCGCCCCAGGCGCGCCAGCGAGCCACCACGCCGCGCTGTCCGCATCGGTACGCCGCCGCGAAGACCTGGGCCGCCAGGTCGGGCCGACCGACCTGGTCCGCGGCCTGGACGGCCCAGCGTTCCACCCGGGCCCGTTCGCTGGCGGGGTTCACCTCGGCCAGCTTCTCCTCCACCTCGAGGAGCGCGTCGATGAGCGACTGGGGCCGCCCTTCCAACGCGGCGCAGAGCGCCTCGGCGATCCGGTGCCGCAGCCGGGCGCCGGGCTGAGTCGGGCGAACCTGGGTGAGGAGGCGCCTGGCCTGCGCGGATCGCCGCGCGTCCGCGACCAGGGTCCATCCGGCCTCCAGCAGCTGACCGGCCTGTTCGAGCAACTCAGCGGCGTCCTCGGGACGGCCGAGTTCGAGGAGACAGCGTGCCGCTTCGCCGGTGAGGCCGGCCCGCTGGTAGCAGCGTGCCGCCTCGGCGACGTCATCCGCCCTGCGGTAGAGCTCCGCCGCCGCCACCGGCTCACCCGCGCCCTCGCGGCACCGGGCGGCGTCGGCGAACCGTCCGACCTGCTCGAAGCAGAGCGCGGCCTGCCCGAGCAGGTGGACACGTCCCGCGGTCATTCCTTCGCTTCCTCACGTGCGGGCGTGGGCGGAAATTCCTCAGCGGACTGATACGTGAGCGGGGTCGCGTCACCGCCGACCGTGTCCGGCATCACCTGCTCCGGCGCGGGACGCCGTTCGACGATCCTGCCCACCTCGACCGCGATCCGGTCGTGGACCGATTCGTGCTCGGCCTCCGGCTCGACGCTGATGTCCTCGACGATGAACTTTTCGACCTCGCCCGTCCTGCTGTCGATCCTGAAGTGCACCCGGACCCGCATGACTACCTCTCCACCTCGAACTGGATCTGAATGACGCCGTCTTCCTCGATGACCTGGAGGTTCTCGCCGTGCTGGGCGGCATAGGCCTGCAGCGCGTTCGAGTAGCCCATCGCGACCAGCTGCATGATCGCTTCAAGACACTCGTGCTGGACGGCTTCGAGACTCCGGGCCGCGGCCTGGTCGAGTTCCTGTCGCATCTCGTCGGCGCGCAGGGTCAGCCGCCGCTGCGCGTCGTGCCGCGCCTCCTCCTTCGCCTCGTCCACATGCTGGTTGAGCGCGTGTTTGGCGGCCTCCTTGGCCTGCTGGACGAGCGCCTCCTTGCGCTCGGCGGCCAGGCCGTCGAGTTCGGCCTCGGCCGCGGCCTTGGCCCGGGCGCGCGCGGCCTCCTTGGTCCGGCCGCGAAATCCGTCGCGGTAGTAGCCGTCGCTCGCTTCGGCCACGATCTCGTCCACGATCTCGCCGGACGCCTCGAGCCTGGCGGTGCCGACCGCCTCGATGGCCGCACTGAGCTGAACAACGATCTCGATCTCTCCGGTGCCGGGCTGGTAGGTGGTCTCTCCGCCGGGTACCGACCTGCGGTATTTCCCGTCCTGCCACACCCATTCGGAATTGTCGGCCACAGCCTGGTCGAAGGCCGCGAGGGCGGCCGGCGGGAGCAGGTCGGCGATCGACTGGGTGAGCCGGGCCTCGGACGTCACATCGCCGGTTACCGTCGCGGCCTGCTCGATCTCGGCCTTCCACGCTTCAGCGATCCTGCGTGTTGCCTGTACGCGGATGCGCCGGGGGTTGCACATGCCGTCCCTCCCTGGATGTTGTGACGTCGGTCAGTTCTGCTCGTCGAGCAGGAGCGTGAGCTGGTCTCGCAGCCCCTGGATCGCGGCATGGGTGGCATGCGCCGCGGGATGCTCGCTCCTGGCGTCGGTGAGCAGTTCGTTGACGGTACGCAGCGCGGCGATGACCGAGCCGCGAGCGACCCGGCCCGGCCGGTTGTGGACGAGCGAGACCTGGTGCCGTGCCAGCGTCTCCAGCTCGGTGGTGCTTCGACGCGGCGTCCGCGCATCCGCGCCGTCGGCGGTGACCCGCTCGTACACGGCGTCCCTGACCGGGCCCGCGTCGTTCTGCTCGGTCCAGAAGTGGGCGAGCGGCCACAGGTCGCGGGCGCGGGCGGTGCCGTCCTCGCGGAGCAGCGCGGCGGCCGCGATCAGCTTCTGCCCGCGGACGATCCTGCGGTCCGACAGGGCTACCCCCTGGGCCAGCAACTCACCGACGAGATCGCCGAAGACGCCGCGCACCGGCCGCAGGTCGACGTCCCTGAGCACGGACGACAACGCCTGCAGATCCATCTGCTGCAGCGAGGGCGCGGCCGTCACCCCGTCGCCGAGTATGCGCTGCCGCTCCTGTTCCCACCCCCGCTCGAGCAGCTCGGGCAGCCGGGTGCGGCTCACCGGCTCGACCTCCAGGCGCAGCAGGAACCGGTCGCCGAAAGCCCGCAACGCCGGATCGTCCGGCAGCTCGCTCGACGCACCGAACATGCTGATCAGCGGGGTGGCCTCGGCTTTCGCGCCGTTGTGGAACCGGCGCTCGTTCACGAGCGTGAGCAGGGTGTTGAGGATGGCGCTGCTGCCCTGGAACACCTCGTCGAGGAAGACGACCTCGGAGTCCGGCAGCATGTCCTCGCTCTTGATCCGGTAGACGCCCTTCTGGAACAGCTCGAAGTCGAGCGGCCCGAAGATCTCCGAAGGTTCGGTGAACCGGGTGAGCAGGTAGGTGAACGGCCTGGCGTGGATCAGCCCCGCGAACCGTTGGATGAGATCTGTTTTGGCCGTGCCCGGCGGCCCGATCAGGAGCAGGTGCTCGCGGGCCACCACTGCCAGGACAAGCAGGTTCGCGGCCTCCCTGCGGCCCACGAACTTGTTGTCCAGGTCACGGATGACGGCCTGCAGGCTCCGGACGATCCGCAGGTGGTTCTCGCTGAGTCTCACTGGCGTCCCGCCTTGCTCCGCTGCTGCTCGCGCCTGGCCCGCTGGTAGTGGCCGACGAGTTCGCCCAGCCGTTCGGCGTCGGCCTCCTTCTCCTCCTGCCACCGGCCGACGTAGGCGTCCCGGAACAGAGCCCGGATCTCGTCTCCGTTCCAGCCCTCGGTGGCCACGACCAGGGGATCGATGAGCCCGTGGACGTCGACCTTGAACCGTTTGGCGTGCACCTCGATGATGCCGCGGCGTGCCTCGGGGTCCGGCAGGCCGATGTGGAAACTCTGGAACCGGCTCGGCCGCAGCAACGCCCGATCGATGATCTCCAGGCGGTTGGTGGTACCGACGACGAGCATCTGCACATCCGGCCGGAACCCATCCATCTCGGTCAGGATCTGCGCCACCATCGCGTTTCCCGCGCGGCTGCCTCCGTCGTCCGAGGTGCTGCGGCTGGCGGCGATCGCGTCGAACTCGTCGAACACGATGACCGCGGGAGCGTTCCTGCGAGCTTCGGCGAACAGTTCCCTGATCTTTCGCTCGCTCTCACCGACGTATTTGTCGGTGACCTCGGGACCGGAGACGACCTGGATCGTCGCGTCCATGGCGTTGGCGATGGCCTTGGCGAACAGTGTCTTGCCCGTGCCGGGTTCGCCGTGGAAGATGAACCCGCGCGGGATCAGCTCGCCGCGCAGGCCCTGGTCATCCTCCGGCAGCGTCGAGGCGGCCGACATGACGTCCAGCGCTCGCTGGATCTCAGCCTTGACGTCGTGGTAGCCGCCGATCTGGGAGAAGGTGACGTCGGGGATCTCGAAGCTGTTCGACGCCTGCGCCTTGAACTTCCGGATGTTCTGCTGCAGGTCCTTGACCGTGACGTTCTCCCGGCCCTCGGTCTCCTGGTAGGAGTATCGGATGGCCTGCCGGAGCCGTACGGGGTTGAGGCCGGCGACGTACTTGTAGAAGTCGGCGGTGTCGATGCCGGCGAACCGCTCCGCCTCGCTGACGGTCAGCAGGGCGTGCTCGATCGGCTGGATGCTGCCGTCCTTGGGGTGACGGACGTTGCGCGGGCTGCCCTCGAACGCCATCCGCACCGCGAACCGGGAGGCGAGCACTTCCGGCAGCGTCAGGGACGGGTCGCTGAAGGCCAGCATGACCTGTTTCTCCGCGCTGTAGAGCAGGTCGACCAGGTCCCGCGTCTCGTTGGCCAGCGCGGAATCGGAGCCACCGCCGAGCAGGTCCAGGTGGGAGATGACGAGGACCTGCCCCTCGCTCAGTTCTTCCAGCAACTCGCGCAGCTGGGCGAGCAGCCGCTGCCGCAGGCTGGTGGGACCGCCGGCGGCGTTCAGCCGCCGCATGTCGACCGGCTCGGCGGTGGCCTGGTCCGACGGTGGGGTCGGGACGCTCAGCACATGGGGCTCCTGCGTGCTCAGGTGCACGATGTGCTCCGCCAGATGCGGCACCACGATCTTGTCGCAGGAGATCAGGACCGACAGACCCGCCCGCAGGAACGAGGCGGCCTCATGGATGGAGGCGTGGTAGGCCAGTTGGGTGGCCTCCGCCTCGCTGACCAGCTCGGGCCGTTCGGGCCGGCCGTCGGCCGCCAGGTCGCGATCGGGCGCGTCACCGACCACGAGCTCTTCGCCGCCGGGGTAGTAGACGACGCTGCCGGGCACGAGCTGCGCGGCCCGCAGGGGGTCGTAGTTCAGGGCGCTGATGGGGAGCCCGGCCAGGTGCGGAGGCAGGGGTGTGGTCAGGAGCAGATCGGCATCGGCGAGCGCCGCGCCGAGAACGGTGTCGCCCCGGAGCCCGGAGAACCGGGTGAGCTGCGCTTCGTCGTGGTAAACGATCTCAAGACGGGGATTCATGCGGTCTCCAGATCACGTACGCGCCGGAACAGGTTGGTGCCGAACCGTCGATCGGCCAGCTGGGTTCGCCGCCTGACACGGGCGGAGTCGGCGGCTTCCAGTTCCGCCAGGGCCCGCCACCAGGTGGCGGTCGGGACGGCCGTCCGAGGGGACCCCGCGTCGAGGTGGACCCAGGCAGCGCGCGCCCGGATCTCGTGCTCGGTCCGGTGGTACAGGAAGGCCGTCTCGTACACGTCCAGTACGAAGTCGGGGTCCTCGTGCCGGATGTAGGCCAGGCACTCCCCCCGCCACAGCGCCTGCTCGGGTTCGGCCGGGGGCGCCGCGAAGCGACGCACGAGCAGGGCCCGGCCGTACGGCTCACCCCTGAGCCGGTCGAGCAGGTCCTCGCAGTCGGCGGCGGTCCGCGGGCCGGGCCGGTCGAGGAGGCCGGTCAGCGGGGACAGGTCGCGAAGCCTGTCGGCGTAGCCGGGCAGCAACCCGGCGGCCGGTCCGGCCAGCCCGTGGTAGGCGAGAAGGTCGCGGGCGGTGCGCGGCCGGGGAACGGCGCGCAGCAACAGGCGGGCCTTCTCGGCGTGCCTGCTCCCGCCGAGGGCGGCGGCGAGCAGGGCGGCGCCGACACCGGGCGGGCGCTCGTCCCCGAGGGGCGACGGGGCGAGGCGCAGTCGCGCCGCCGTGACGCAGGCCAGCCGGCCCAGCTCGGCCAGCAGGTCGGCACCGGGCGCGCCCAGCGCCCTCGCGTCGCCCAGACCGCCTTCGGGCAGCGGCGCGCGCACGTCAGTCGCCGCCCATCGAGTGACGCGCAGGGCGGTATCGGCCGCTGTCATCGCTGATCCACTGCGGGTACTCCTTCAGTCCGTCATCGCCCCGGCCGTAGAAACGCAGCGTGCGCCCGTCGCGCGACAGGTTGAGCAAGGCGGCGACCTGCCACTGCTTCTGGAAGGTGGCGAGATGCAGGTCGATGTCGATCGAGGACAGGCCCATCTCGTGGTCCACGCCGAACAGGTGGGTGTGGTACCAGCCCAGCAACTCCTCACCGAGGCCACGCTCCTCGATCAACTGGGCTGCCGCGAAGAAGGACTCGCCGGTGAAGGTGAAGTGCACCATCCCGGCTCCGGACCGGTGTGCGGGGGTGATGTGGGTGACCTCGACCAGGTGCGCGTCGTCTCGCGCCTTGGTCACCCTCCCGAGCATGAACCCGCCCTCTTCCATCCGGTCGGAGAGCGGCATCGTGCGCACGAAACGCCGGTGGATGTCCCGCGACATGAGTATGGTCAAACGGCCCAGCTCGTCCGGGGGAATGCCGAGTTTCCCCGGCTCGACCACCTGGGCGTCCGCGTCCGCCACCTGGGTCAGCGTGAACGGCCGGTGGCGGCGTTCTCGCGGATCCACCTCGACGGCGCCCTCCACCTTCGGTTCCGGACGTTCGTGGCGGGTGAGCGTCCGGATGGCGGTGGTGACGAGGAGAAGCGCGAGTGCTCGCCGCCGCAGCAGCCGGAAGCTCCAGAGGGTCTCCTCCGCTTCGAGCTTGCTCATGTCCTCGGCCAGCACGGGACCGAGGAACTCGCTGACCGGGAACCGCTGTTCGTGAAGCGTGTGGTCGTTCTGGACCACCCGGAGCGTGCAGTGCCCGCAGCTGGTGGCGAGGTTGCGGATCTTTGGCGGGCCCGGGTAGGCGACCGGATCGCCCGGCTCCTCTATCCGGAACTGGATCTCTCCCTGCCTGGCCACGTCGCCGAAATGCACGAGCGCCGCGCGCTGCAGAAGGCCGATGAACTCCATGCTGGTGTAGTAGGTGAGCTCTTCTCCGCGATAGAGCTCCAGCTCGAGTTCCATGTGGTCCCCTTCCCCGCTCCCCCGCTGACCACGGTGCACCGTCAGAGTTCGTCGATCGCGTCGCTCAGTGGCCTGAGCCATACCGATGGGATGAGCCGTTTCTCGGATTCACGCTCGGTCGCCTCCCGCATGGGCGGACCGCCGAGCGACTGGATGACCTCCTGGCCGGGGCGGGTCCGCGCCCAGAACGCAGCCGGCGGATCCGGGAAGGTGGTCGCGTCGACGACGTCGTAGTTGCGGTAGGTGCCGATGTCCGTGAGGAGCTGCGACAGATAACCGAAGTCGAGGTCGGGCCGGTAACCCCCCATGAGCGGGCCGAGGCACACCGTTCCCGCCCGTACACCGGGCGACTGCTCGCGCCAGATGTTCGGGTGGAACACCGGCGTGTTCCACACCACGTACGGCGCCACGACCGGGAACATCGGCGTCAGATGGATGGTGAACCGGTGGAAGTCGATCCGGGTCGGCCGCAGCTCGTCCCAGGGGAGATCGCGGAAGTCGTCGAGGTTGAGGTTGTCGGTGCCGGCGAGGAATTCGCCGAGGTTCTCGGGCGGAGCCAGCCCGGGGCCGTTGAGCTCGATGGCGAGGCGGTTCGGCAGGTCCTCGTTGTCGTAGTCGACGATCTCGAAGGCCGGGTGGCCGAGGGCGTACCTGCGGATCTGGGCCCGCATCCGCAGCTGGGACTCCAGGCGGAGCTCCGGTGAGATGTTCCCGGCGATCGCCTTGGTGCCCACCCGGAGCTTGCCCTTGTCCTTCACCTTGTTCTCGTGCAGCGTCTTCTCGGGATCGAGCCGTTCGGGACCGTTCTCGGTCTCGTGGTCGATGACCGTGCTCACGGTCCCGCCTCTCTTGTCGGTCATGGCGGAACGGGTCTCCTCCACGATCGCGGCCGCGATGTCGGCGGGGGTCATCGTCGCCGGCACCCCCTGCAACCTGTACGGCGTGGTGTCGGGGCCGAACACCGTGAGGTCGCTGTAGAGGTACGGCCGGAACTTGTACTTCTCGTACACCACCTGGATCTTGGCGTTGGGCGCGTACGTCTGCATCAGCTCCTGGATCTGCTCCCGGAGCCGCGGCGCGCCGTCGCCGGGGTCCGGGATCGCCACCGCGCACTGCTCCTTGGAGACATAGAGCAGGTCGCCGGCATTGGGACCCAGTTGCTGCCTGATGACGTCCAGGAACTCGTTGGGAAGGTCGACGCCGACCAGGGTCAGCGTCGGACACGGGCCTTCGGGGCTGATCGGCCTGCCCGGGACGACGACCTCGGGCTGCTGTGCCACGCCGGACCACTTGGCGTGCATCTGCTGGATTTCAGGGTTTCCGGGGAACATCCCGGCGGCGGCGGCGATGACCGACCCGACCCCGTCCACGATCCCGAGGCCGTTTTCCAGGTGCGCCACCGTCACCGTCCAGAAGTCCAGCGGGTTGAAGAACTTGGGGATCAGGTAAACGGGCATTCCAACATGTATCAGGAACGCTTGGGCCGCGCTCTCGTCGAAGTAGAGCCGGCTCAGAAGCTTGGCCACTTCGGGGTGCTTCATCAGGTGGTCTCCGTTCCGAGTTCCAGATATCTGACACCGCCGGGAGGCTGGACCACTGGAAGGATCTCGCCCGGGGGAATGCCCAGGTCGGCCAGCCGGGCGCCGGGTGCGGCCGCGCCGAGCGCCGCCGGCGCGAGCGGGTCGCCAGGCACGATCGGATGCCAGGTCAGCGCCTGCTCGCCCGGCTTCACCAGGGTCAGGTACTCCGCCACGGTCGCGGCCGCGGTGAGACCCGCCGGGGAGATGCGGTCGGGGTCGAGGGACCGGTGGCAGGGGCAGCCGGGATCCGGTCTCGTCGCGATCGGCGTGCTCTCACCGCTGATCGGGTCCAGCCGGATCACGCCCGCGGGAACGGGCAGCCCGAACAGCAACCGGACCGCCTGCACGGCCTGCCAGGACGCGATCAGCGCCGATACGGGCGCGGACGCGCCCATATGGCCGGGCGGGTCCGCGCACGCGACATGCCAGGCGTCCAGTGCGCGCTCCGCCGGGGTGCAGCCGCAGGCGAAACAGGCTCCGCCCGGCGGGTAGTAGCGGACCTCGCCACCCCACGCGGAGGTGCCGGCGTCGAGAAGGCCGGCGCCGACCAGTGCGCAGCGTGCCGCCAGCGCGATCCGGTCCGCGACGCTGTCGAGACAGCTCAGGACGAGGTCGGTGTCCCGCAGTTCGGCCAGGCCGATCCCGTGCCGAAAGTCGCCGGCGCGGACCCGCACCCGCAGGCCCGGGTTCGACTCGCGCAGCGCGACGGCCGCCGCCTCCGCCTTGGACGTACCGAGATCACGCCGGCCGAACAAGGCGCCCCGGCTGAGATTCGAGAGCTCGACGGAGTCGCGGTCGCAGAGGATCAAGTGGCCGACTCCCGCCTGGGCCAGCAGGCGGGCCACCTCGGTGCCAACCGCCCCCACGCCCACGACCACCGCGGTGGCACCGGACAGTGCCGACTGGTCCCAGCCCGGGATGAGCGCGTGCCTCGCGAAACGCTCGTCACGCACCGGACGACTCCACCTTCTGGAAGCTGGTCGGGCAGCGGCTGAGCGGTCCGTACGTGATCCAGGCGTCGTAACAGTCGTTCCCGTTGCCCGGATCGCGGTGCACACCGAGACCGCACTTGGGCTCCTCCGGGCTGCACGGGCAGCGAACGGCCAGTTCGTACGGCCGGAACGTCTTGCTGCAGAACGCGCAGTGCAACCGGGGCTTGACCGGGACGAGCAGCGGATCGCCCGGCATCAGTCTCTCCGTGTGGATGCCCCCCGGAGGTGGATTGGCGTCGTCGAGGGCCTGATGGAACCGGCGGGTCCGCGGGTCGTCCTCGGCCACGACCTCGCCCTTGATCTGGTGAGAGCAGGGCAGCGCGGGGCTGTGGTGCCGGACCTGCAGGGGCGGGCCGTACCGGACCAGGACCTTGTCCCCCTGCCGGAACGTGTGGCCGCACTCGGAGCAGTAGTCGGCCAGCCAGAGCGAGTCGGCCGTGGTCATCGCGTCGCCGTCGGTGCCGCTGTTGACCGGGTCGCGTCCCCGGCGACGACCGTTCTCGAATTTGCGCCGCAGCTCCTCCTCGTTCACCGATCCCCCTCCCCGAAGGGGAAAAAATGCATGCCGGCGACGTCACAGCGACCCAGTTTCATTTCCGCCACTCCGGTTTCGTACGCCCTATGGATCTTCATTCCGGCGGCGACTCCGGTGTAGAAACCACGGGCGAATGCGAGCGCGCATCGGTCGTCGATCGACGTAGCGGATCCGGCCACCGCCCGGGTCGCGCCACGGAACACATGAGCATTACCCGTTGTGAAACAAGAATTCAGAACGACGCAGTCGAGCACTCCCACGGTCGCGGCCACGGCGCCCGCGAAGTCCTCGGATCTGACGGGCGCCACCCCTCCCCGATCATCCCCGAACACAAGAAGTCCGCTTTGCCCACCATGTCCGGCAAAGTGAAGTATTTGTGGTTTTTCGCTAATTATCATGCGGATGATGTCCGCGACTCGGACGGCATACCGAATGCGTAGATCGATCCCCCCTCTGTCGGCGATCTCCTGGAGCAGTCGCGCCTCTTCGGCCAGACGGATTTTCGACCGGTCGAGCGGGTCGGCGAACAGGCAGAGCACGCGCACGGGACCGGTCGCGTCACCGCCGCTCAGGGCCTTTATTCGAATGATCAGATAGCTGATTTCCGCATTGCCGGGATGATCCTTCTCCGCCGCCTCAAGCAGGAGCAGAATCCCGTTCTTGATCAGCCCGTTCTCCAAGCGCAGAACCACTTCCGGCCAAAATGTCTCGGCTGTACGGAAAGTAGGAATCTGGGCAGGCCGCATACCTATCCGCACCAGAAGGAGGCGAGCGAGATCCCCGTCGTAGTAGAGGCCCTGCATTAGGGCTATGACGTCGTTTCTCACGCTACTCCCGCTCTCCTGATCGTTCAGAGGTAAGAGTAACCATAAGCGGAGGTGAGTATGGTAAAAGATTACATGTTCATTTAGCGAGTCCGGGGGTGTGATGGCCGAGGAGGATCTCCGCCTTGTGCCGAGCGACACAGTTGACGGAACACCGATCCCCTATGTCATTGACTTCAACGGGCAGCAACGTAACGAATCGGGCATCAAATATAGGCTGGGCCGAAACAGATTTGGTGAACCGGTGGCACAGAAGCTCGCTTTGAGCGGAGCCGATGCCGTGCCTCGGCTCGAACGCGAACGCCAGGTGGCCAAGTACCTCGGCCGACGCGGCGGCGAGCTGATCGGAAAATGCCTCGGTTACAACTTCGACGAGCAACCGCCGTTCGTCGTCGTCACCCACCGTGGACGCCCACTCGCCGAGGTGGTGCGCGACAAGGCGAACTGGCCGCTCGGCCATGACACGGGCATGCGCATCGTCATCGACCTGCTGCAGGGCCTGGAGCTGCTCCGCGTGTCGCGCGTGGTCCACGGCGGCATCGGGCTCGACACCCTGCGCTGGGACGGCACCACCCTGCAGATCGTTGATTTCGGCCAAGCCGCATTGGCGGGGACGACCCCTGATGGAAGGCCCGCCCGGCACGAGGACGACATCCGCGAAGCCGGATTCGTCATCTACCAGATCCTCACCGGGACGAAGCCGCCCAAGGACCCGACGGACCTGCGGCACCAGATCCTGGAGGTCCAGGACAGCATGGTGCGCGATCTGCTCCTGCGCCGCGACCCGGTGACCCGCGCCGTTCTCGACGATGTCTTCGCCGAGGATCCGGACGCCCGCCCCTCGTCCCGGGTCCTGCTCGACCGCCTGAAGCGGACCCCCAGAAACGTCCGTGAGGACGCCCTCGCCGCCAGAGACCAGGAGCTTCTCGCCGCTTTCACTCAGTTGCGTGCCCGCCAGCGGATGTTCCGCGCCGCGTACCGGCCGTGGGCCGCGAGTCGTCCCGCCCTCAGGCCGAGGCGGCGGATCGTGTCGCCGCGGCCGGCGTTCATCACGATCCACCCGGCCGCCGGCACACCCGCCTGGGCAGCGCCGGTGGCCGTCGCCGGCATGTTCCTCCTGCTGATCCTCCTGATCGGTCTGCTGCTATGAGAGACGTTTTCTGCCCGATCTGCCAGCGATGGATCGACTGGGAGAACAGCCCACCGGTACAGAGGGGCCAGACCGGACGACCGGAGATCGTCCTCCGCGATCCGCGTGAGAGCGAGGGGTCGTGGCGGCACCGGCTGACCACGAGCTACCGGCCGTGTGCGAACCTCGACCAGCCTGGCACCCATCTGCTCCCCTACGACTACGCCGACTACTCACCGATCACGATCGGCATGGTCGGCCAGTCCCAAGCGGGCAAGACCCACCTGCTGGCCGCGATGATCTCCAGGCTCTGCTCGAACGATCCCGCCCTCGCCCCGCTCGGCCTGCAAATCGGCCCGCTCGACCTGCACAGCCACCAGGAGTACATGCGAACCAACGTCGACCCGCTGATCCGCCACCGGCAACGGCTTCAGGGCACCCCGGCCAACGTCCCGGTCGCCTTCTGCGACGCGCTGAAAGTCACCAACGCCAGGAACCGGTCTTTCTCCGTCTCCTTCTTCGACATCGCCGGCGAACGCCTGGAGCGGCCCGACGACCCCGACATCCGGTTCTTCGCATCCGCGAACGCGCTCATGTTCGTCGTCGACCCGGACACCTTCCCCGCCCGGCCGGGGCTCGCCGCGCAGGGCGATCGTAGCTTCGACGTGGCACTGCGAAGGCTCGGCGCGAGGGAGCGGCCCCGCTCGCCGAGCCTGCCGGACTTCCTGCCCGTGGCCGCGGCCGTCGTGGTGGCCAAAGCCGATCTGATCAGGTTCCAGGACGGTGTCGTCAGTGACTGGCTCGCCCAGGGCAGCGCGGAGGAGGAGATCGACCTCGGTACGGTCGAGCAGGAAAGCGCGGACGTTTACGCATACCTCGTCCGGCGCGGCGCGGCCCCCTGGCTGCGGCCCGCCCAGCAGTGCTACCAGAGCACGCTGCACTTCGCCTCCGCCACCAACGGCCCCGCCAAGGACGACACCTTCCCCGGCGCGTTCCGGCAGTGCCGAGTGTTGAAACCGCTGCTGTCGGTGTTCGCGATGATCGGCATTCTCGACGAGACGCTACTACGGCCGAACGAGGATCTGACGACATGAGTGACGCGCTGCACCAGGTCCTTTACTCCTGGTCGGAGACCTCCCTGCTGGGCACCCGCGGCATGGGGCCGGTCGGCACCACGCTCCCCGCCGACCTGCTCGCCCGATGGGACCGTCTCCTGCGCGAGCACGTGTGGGCCGCACGGTCGGGTGTCGGCTTCGTTCACCTGACTCACGAAGGGATCGGCGTCCTCATCCGGAAAGAGCCGACAACCTCGGCGGACGGGCGCGAAGGATCCGCGGCGCGCGCCATCCTGGGACCTGGGCTGACCGCGCGTACGGCACTCGGCCTCACCGTCTGGGACGGCTGGCACGCCCCTGACCTCGACGTCCTCGATTGGTCGGACCTCGGACCGGCGTCGGACGGAGGGCTCGAGGTGCTGCGGAGGCGAGCCCGAACGCTTTCCCCCGCACACGTGGCGGACCTGTTCGCGCGACTGCTGACCGCTCCCGGGGAGAAGTACACGATCGTCGGCGAGGCGGACCCGCTGGCGTTGACCTGTCTCCTCGGCGACCTGATCGGCCAGGTCCCGTCGTTCGCGAGCCACGAGCCGGACGACGTCCGGCAGAACCTGCCGACCGCCGTCTTCCTGAAGGACACCGCGTCCTATTCACCCGTGGTCGCCACCCGCCGGCGGCTCGACGTCGGCGCGCCGGTCCACGACCCGATCCTGCTGCCCTTCGCGGAGGCGATGGCGGACGCGTACGCGGCCGACGGGCTCGACGGAATCGCGCTCGCCACTCATGGGCCGCCCCCCGCCGACCTCGACGAGGCACGGATGTGGGCGGCGAACACGCAGTTCGCGCCCGGCGTGCTCGCCGATCTGGCCCGGCTGCCGACGCTGTCCCCCGGCAAACTCGACCGGCTGGCCGAACCTCACGCGCTGGAACGGATCAAAAACGCGGCCCGGACGGCGCCGACCGCCCTGTTGCTACCGGCCATGGGATGCGACCTGCCGCATGTCGTCGAGACCGCCCTTCGTCGCGAGGCACTGGATCGGGTGCTCGCGAACCCGAGCGAGCGGGACCTGCTGGCCGGCCTGGCGAAGTTCGGGCCACTGCCCGCCCGGATGCTCGCCGAGAACCCCCTGGTCGGGCTGGACGACCTGGCTCGAGTCTCCCGCATGCTCACCACCCGGGCCGATCGCCGGATGTTGCTGGAACACACAGCGCAGAATCACACCTTCGGCGAGCTGATCCGCTGGATCACCCGGCACGCCAACGTGGACCCGGACGGCGCCCGGGCGGTCTTCTCGGCGCTGTGCGGGCGGGCAAAACGAGCAACGCGCGACGACGTGGACGAACTTCTCACCAGGCGGGTGCTCGTGGATCAGATCCGCCTGATGGTCGAGTCGGAACCGCAGGTTTCCACCCGCCTCGTCTCACTCCTCGGAACCCTGCCTCGACGATTCATCGGCCGTCCCGAGGTGCTGGAACGGCTGTTGCACGAACCCGATCCCGCGTTGCTGCACGCGCTGGAGACGCTTCCTCTCGGCGAGACGGCTCTGGCCCGGGTACGTGAGACGCTCCGCCTGGCCTACTACCGGGACAACCACCTGCCGGATCCCCGGCCCGCACTGGCCGACGACCTCACATCCCGCATGGACCCCTGGTGGCGAATACTCCGACGCCGCCGCCCGCCCTCGGATCCTGGACTCCCCCTTGAGCCATAGCCTGCCGCAGGTCGCGAGCGACCTGAAGAAACTCGCAAAAGGTAAATCCCCCGGCGAGGTAGCGGTGCGCGCCCTCGCGGAGAAGCTGGAGACCCGGCACGCCGACCTCGCGGGCGTGGACCTCGCCGGAGCCTACCAACCGCATTTGATCCTGCCCGATCGACTGGGAACGTTCCGGTGGCTCCTGTCCGCTCTGGAGCTGCTTCGCGATGTTCTGGTCTTCGTGCCGGTGGCGTACACATGGTTGAAGATCGCTGATGCTCTGGCGGCTTTCGAGGACTACAGGGGCGACGAGCCGTTCCTGCTCGCCTGGCAGCAGGGGTTCGGCGGAAAGGTGACGCCGCTGTCGCAGTCGGCGCAGGTGATCGCCGGAGTGGTGGGCGTCGTACTCGTGCTGGTGGTGCTGACGCACATGCTGCGTGGCGCGTACGAGCGGATTCTGGCCGACCGGAGACGGCGGCTGGCGGCGCTCCTGGCAGAGGCCACGTTGCTGGTCACCGGGACGCTGATCGCGGAGGCACCGGGAGTCAGCAAGATCGAACTGATGCGGGTCGGTGCCAGGATCTCCGACGCGGCGGCCGTGCTCTCCGAGGCCCTGTCGAAGACCGGCACCGACATCGTGACCGCGGTCAACACCAGTCCGGGAAGCAAGCTGCACGAGATGTTCCAGCAGTGGACGGCCGCGGCGACGGAGTTGAAAGAGCTGGGAACGCGGCTGCAGGGAACCCAGGAGATCGTCAGCCAGCTCCAGGCCACGCAGGCCGCGGTTTCCAAGGTCTCCCAGGAAATCGGGGAGGAGGCGCAGAAACTGCTCAAGACCATTCGGGATGAGCGCGAGACGTCTCGTCACGAGGCGCACGCGCACCATGAGTTGGCCAGTGAGGTCAGCCAGTCGACCCAGGTGCTCGGGAAAGCGCTGGAGGGATTGAGCCAGCGCGCGGAGCAGTTCAATGAGATGGTCATCCGGCTGCAGTTTCTTGTGGATCGCCTTGACGGGGATGGTTACCACCCGCCGTACTCGGGAGCCGGCAGATGATCCGGAACCGGCTGGGTCTGACCATGCTCGCGGGGTGGCTCTTCGCTGACCTGTTCCTGGTGCTGCTCCTGGTCGGCTTGGCGGAGTTGCCCGTGAGGAAGCCCGCACCCACCCCTTCCCCGCGGCCCAGCACTCCGGTCCACGAGCGGGGTCTGGACACCCGGCCATTCGTTTTCGACGTGGAGATCTCTCCCTCGGGATTCGGTGCGGGCGGGGGGCGCGCCCTGGTCAAAGAGGTGAACCGCCGCATTCAAAACTCGCCCCACGCCGGCCGCCATGCGGGATTCGTACTGATCTTCGCGTCAGGCGCGACACCCGGCGCCGGCCAGGCGATCGCCAACGACGCCTACGCACTCCTCCGCCGGGAACGCCTCTTCACCAAGGCCGCCGGCAGTGGCTACTGGACCGCCGACGGGGACCACTTCGAATTCAAGATCTTCTTCTTGAAGTGAGCACCACGCCTGCCGACAATGCCGTCCACGCAGGTCATCCGGCTTTCTCGACCGCTCCTGACGAGCGTTCGCCCGGACTCTCGAAGGAGACGAGTCGCGGCACGATGATCATTCATGACCCTCCGCCCGGCCTGTCGGACGAACCCGTGCGAACCCACACTTCGAGGATCTTCTTCACACGATCGGCTTTCTCAGCCCGTGATCTTCCGAATCTTTTCCGTGAGCTCCAGACCTCGCTGCCTCAGGTCCTCCTGGGCCCCTGGAGACGTCTCGCCGATCGCCTCGTAAAGGGCGTCCTTGTGGAGGACCAGGGTTGTCAGCGCCATCTCACAGTACTCGTCGACCATGTCCGCCAGGCGCCTCCACACCGCGGTGACGAGAAGACAGCCGAGCACCAGAGCCATCGCCCGATATCCGAACCCCGGGAGCAGGGCGACCGCTCCAGCCGTACCGCCCAGGCACAGCAGCAGGTGCTGGCAGGTGACATGCAGACCCTGCGTCTTGTCGGTGAACTGGGTTCTTGTCTCCTGGGGAACCACACAGATCAGCAAATTCCAGATCACAGTGAGATCGAGGCCCAGTGTCTTGTCGACCCGCTCACCGAGGGCGGCGAACCGGTTGGCCAGCCGAGTCGGCCGAAGACCCGCGGGATGGACGACACTCGGGTATGCCCGCGGGCGTTTTCTCCGGCTGCGGGAGTGGAGCAGCTTCGACAGCCGCCGGGCGCCGGGCCAGTCACCCCACCTCTCGGCCTGAGCCGTCCGCAACAACAGGGGAGCCAACGCCATGGAGACGAACGCCGTACCGACAATGAGGGCGACGGTCAACGCGAGGACCAGGACCGGGCCGTTCACATTCGCGGCCACGGCGCAGACGAGCGGGCGAGGCGACGTCGCGGCCGGGCCGCAATCGACCGGCCAGGTGCTGCCCGGTTTCGGGTGCACCGTCAAGAGAACGATCAGAGCGAGAACGAGCCATGTCATGACGCTGCCACCGATGGCGACGCCTCGCCATCGGCCTGCCAGCGGCTCCAGGATGATCTTCCCGAGACTCTCGACCACCTTCAGGTCCCGGGAGACAGCGGGTGTGGGACCAGTTCACGGTCAGGGTGACTCGGACAGTGCGTCATGGTCGACGGCGCCCACTCCAGCCCGGGTTCATCGGTGGAGCAGCCCGATTCGGGACATCGCCAGCGACGGGTGGGCCCGTCCTGGCTGCGGCGGGACGGGGTGTGAGTTCCCCATCCCCGCCTCCGGTCGGGCTCACCGGCTCGCGCTTCGGCCCACAGGTAGAGAAGTGTCTCGTCTGTACGAGCGGTTTCATCGGCCAGATCTGCGATCTTGTCCTCGGCCTGCCGGTCGTCGAGTGTCCGGTCGGTCAGTATCGTGCGCAGCGCGGCGCCCACGTCTTCCGGAAGGGATATCATACGCATTTCAAGCATTTCAATCAGTTTTGCGACATAGATACTCGAATAGACAGGCTGCGGCCAGTCCCGTTCGGGATTTTTCATCCCATTTCTCCGATTAGCTAAGATTTACGACACTCGCCAAACACGCCGACCATACAGTTTTCGAACGCCGCGCACATGTGAACGCCTGACATGCCGAAGCGGTGGCGGAACACCCTCCTTTCCTAACATGCCCACACCAATGGCGAGAAAAGGATCATTTCGTACGGCGTCGAGATCATATGGAGCTGACGCCGGCCGAGCCGGCCGTGCGGCTCGTTCATGACGAGCTTCGTTCGACATCCCCGCCCCCTACCTGCGGGCGACCCTGCGATTCGGCCTGGGATACGAACGCGCCGTGCTCGAATGGTTCGGCTCCCTGCCCGAATCCATGCGCGACGCCGACCTCGCGCACAAGGACCGAACCTCGCGGCCCAAGGACTCCAAGCCGCCATCCGGGTGAAACCCGCATACCTCGTATCCTCGTGGTCCCCGAGACACGGAAGGGCCGACGCCGCGCACGACACCGCCGGTGAACCACCGGAACTACGCCTGGACGAGCTGGAGCGCCCATCGGCCCGCCGGCAGCACCAACACGAGTACGGCGAGGAATGCCGCCGCCCGCAGACTCCAGTGGGCTCGCCACACCTCGACGGTCAGGAAGAACACGCTGTTGCCGAGCAGGTACAGGACGACGGCGAACAGCCACCGCGGAATCCAGTCGAGCAGCGGCCCGAGGAACACGGCTCCGCAACCGGTGAAGGGAATCGACCACAGCGCGATGCCGCACCATCCCGGCACCTTGAGCGCCCACGGAACGGCGCCGTCCAGAACCGCGCCGATCGCGCCGAGACCAGCCATCGTCAGTACGGTGACGGCGAGTGAGCAGTGGAACCCGTCCCACCCCACGGCGCACCAGGAACCTCTGATGGAGTTTCCGAGGGCGTTCGTCGGCTCGAGCAGCGAGACCACGACAGGTCCCGCGGTGATGGCGCCGAGAGCCATCCCCATCAGTTCGCGTGTCATGGCAGCAGCATCCGTCTCGAACGGGCCGGCCGACAGAGTACGTGAGCCTCGTCGAACTACTCAGTTCATCCGCGAACGGGCACACGGGCCCTGATCGGCCGGCATCGACAACCACAATCTCCACTCCAGGCGCTTGCCCGTTCCAGCCTTTCGAGGAATGGGTTCATCCGGGCAGGTATACGAACCAAATCCGACATCAGATATCAGGAATGTCACACAACATCCTGCTTATCCATCCCATCTGCCATTGAACCACCGCAGAGCGGCAGCGGACCGGCGACAGAGAAGCCGACGTGCCCCGCCTGATTCCCGACAGCGGGTAATCGTCCATGTCACGCGCACGTCCGCACATAAGCGCGGTACGCGCGTCCACGGACGAACTCGCGACCGGTTGTAGGCCGGGGGACCGCTCCCCGAGGATGGGATCTTCGCCGTCAGACCGAAACGGTGCGGGAGGATACGGATGGCCTACGACATCGCCGAGCCCTACGGGCCGCTCATCACGACGACGTTCCGGCTCGTCACCTGGAACGTGTGGGGCAGGTACGGCCCGTGGAAGCGTCGCGAGACCGCGATCCGCGCCACCCTGGAGCGGCACGCCCCCGACGTGGTGGGGCTGGTGGAGGCGTGGGACGGCCAGGACGCACGGCTCGGGATGCCGTACCACGTGTTCGAGGGCGCCTACGAGACCGAGGGCGTGCGCTCCGGCCTGGCCGTCCTGTCGCGCTGGCCGATCGGCGCGCACGAGTCGCGCGAGCTGACCGGTGGCCCGGACGCCGGAGGCCAGGTGCTGTACGCCGGGATCGACGGCCCGCGCGGCGTCGTGCACGTCTACGTGGTGGCACTGACCTGGCGGCCCGAGCACAGCGGCGAGCGCCAGCGGCAGGTGCGCGAGGTGGCCGCCTTCGTCGCCGAGACGCGGCAGCGCCGGCACCCGACGGTGTTGTGCGGCGACTTCAACGCCGACCCCGACAGTGACGAGCTGCGCATGCTGACCGGCAAGTCCGTTCCGGCCGCACCCGGCCTGGTGTTCCACGACGCCTGGGAGACCGCGGGAAACGGCCCGGCCGGCGGGTACACCTGGGCCAGAAACAACCCGTGGGCGGCGCCGGCGCTGTGGCCGGACCGCAGGATCGACCACGTGCTGTCGGCCTGGCCGCGCCGGGGCGGCGCGGGCCATCCGGTGCACTGCAAGGTGATCGGCGAGGAGCCCGTCGGCGACGTGGTGCCCTCCGACCACTACGGCGTCCTGGCGGACCTGCGCTACTGACGCCGACGCCGGCCTCCCACCCGACGTTCCCAGATCTACCAACCCCCCACCCGGAACGTCGTTGTCGCTCAGTTCGTCACCCGGGAACCTCGTGCCCGGAACGTCATGAGCTCCTCAACCGGAAAGCTCGTGCACTGAACCCACCGGAGGTGGTGGAGACATCTTCCGCGCCGAACTCGGCCTATCTCACCTCAGGCCGGCCACAACCTCGATGTGCCGAACGACTCGCAGGAGATCCCACGATTGCAGGCGCTGCTCAAGCTCCTTCACCCGCGGGGCCAGGATGTGCCTCTCCACCTCTGTCAGCTCACCATCAGGTGAACCGCGCCGGGATTGCTGGAGATGGTCTGCCCCGGGTCCGGTGGAGTCGCTGGTCTCCGCACAACCCGGCGCGGTTCACGGTCGCCGTGTACCGCGCCGTGCGGGCCAAGGGTGACACGAAGACCAAGCGATCCAGGCGGGCCCTGAAGCTGCCCAAGAAGGCAGCCGAAGCGCTCAGGGCGCATCATCGGCGCCAAGCTGTTGAGCGGCTTCAGGCGGGCGAGAAGTGGCAGGATCACGATCTCGTCTTCTGCCGTGAGGACGGCACGGCGCTCGACCGGTGGCAGGTGCGCCGGGAGTTCCAGAAGATCACCATGTTGGCGGGACTCGGCGAGGACTGGACGCCTCGCGAACTCCGCCACAGTTTCGTGTCCATCCTGAGCGCACACGACGTGCCGGTGGAGGACATCAGCGATCTCGTGGGCCACGTCAGCACGCACGTGACCGAGACGGCCTACCGTCACGAGATCAGGCCCGCGCTCACCAAGGGCGCCCAGGCCATGGACAATATCTTGAAAAGGCAGAGCCGGTCCGCGTGACCCAGCGGCTCCCCGTCTGGCTCCCGAAGATCGGAAAAGGGGCTCCGGAGAGACTCCGAAACCCCTGCCGACCAGCTAAAACCTGGTCGGGGCGACAGGATTTGAACCTGCGCCCCCTTGACCTCCAGGCAAACCGGGAGGGGGCGGGACCATGCCTGATACCCGCCCCCACCTGCACAAACAGTCCACGGCGATCCGCCGCCGTCCGGCCCCGTCCGTGGCCGTTGTCACCCAGTTAGTCACCCAGGGCCGCATCTTCTGAGGCGCTGCCAGCACCCCATGAGCGGCACCGTCCCGGTCGGTGACGACTGCCATCATGACGCGTAACTGATACAAAAGCGGAGGCGCTTCGACTCCACGTCCAGTTCGTCGCTTAGGTTGCGGCATGAGGGAAGCTTCATCGGCAGTCACGCCTCAGCGCTACCCCAATGTTGCGGAAGACCCGCTACCAGATAAGGTCTGGCAACCCTTTGATGCGCCTTAAGCCGAGCTTTCACAGCTCGCTGGACGGGAGAACTGCCGTGGCCATGCCTGAGAGCGTGTTTGAGAGGGTGTGAGATAGGGGTCGCAGAGGTGTGACATCGATGACTGGCGCGGGCAGAGGGCTGGATGTCGTCTGCTCGTCGTGGTTACCCGTCGGATCTGACCGATGCCCAGTGGGCGCTCATCGAGCCGCTTC